>JADHVS010000216.1 GCA_016783865.1 Bacteroidales bacterium | reverse complement strand
ACCATAACAGTAACAGGCAATGCTTCTTTTTGTGAAGGTGAGTCTGCCTTACTGACATCAAGTGCCGGAACATCCTATCTCTGGTCTTCCGGAGAAACAACTCAATCAATTACTGTTACTACAGAATATTCATATACCGTAACGGTTACCGGCAGCAACGGATGCACAAGCCAGCCTTCCGCAGGACAAATGATCACAGTGAATGACCTTCCTGTCCAACCAGTTATCAGCGGCGATAACGCCTATTGCGAGGGTGAATTAGCCACGTTGACCGCTCCTGCTGCTTCAGGATACCTCTGGTCAAACGGGGATACAACGCAGGACATAATTGTACTGGCGGGCAATTACACTTTAGCTGTCCGGGATGTGAACGGATGCATGAGTCCGGCCTCAGATGTTTTCCAGTTGAATGAAAGAGCGCGTCCGACCCGGCCAGTCATTTCCGGTTCAAATCAATATTGTGAAGGCAGCATGGCCACCCTGAGTGTTGCGACGGCCAATAAGTATATGTGGTCGAATGGAATGACTACTCAGTCGGTTGAGGTGGCAGAAGGATCATATTATGTGATGGTCACAGACGCAAATGGATGTGAAAGCCTTAATTCTGATACCGTTGAAGTGAGTGAGTTAACACGTCCCGATAAACCTATAATAACGCCTGACGGACCATTAACCTTCTGGAAAGGGGATAGCGTAATTTTGGCATCTTCCCTGTCGACAAGCTATTTGTGGTCGCCGGGGAATGAAACCACGGCACAGATCACCGTCAGAGAAAGCGGCACATTTACAGTTGTAGTGACCGACGAAAACGGATGTCAGAGCGATTCGTCTGATGCAATTGTTGTCACCGTAGATGCGCTTGATAAACCGGAAGTAACGGCAGACGGGGCACTCTCTTTTTGTTCCGGAGGCTCTGTACAATTATCCACAACGACTGCAACGGGATACCTTTGGTCGAATGGTGAGACAACACAGAGTATAACCGTGTCGGCCAGCGGAGATTATTCATTGATCATTTACAATGAGCTGGGGCATGAGAGCACAGCATCCGACATTGTAACGGTCACTGTATTCCCAATGCCTGTTGTTGCATATGCCACAGAGGACGTTTCCTGCTTTGGCCGGAATGAGGGATCTGTCAGCCTGGTGGTTTCCGGTGGCACCGCGCCATTTATTTACAGCTGGTCGAACGGAAATACCACTGCTGATGCAACTGGCCTGGCAGCCGGAAGCTACAGTGTTTCGGTAACAGATGATAATAGTTGCACTACCGGGGCGAATATGGTCATTACCGAACCGGAAGCCCTCCGGGTTGAGCTGATCGTGACCCATCCCGATTGTCCCGACAGTTATAATGGAGAGATCAGTGCTAATGTTTCGGGTGGGATTCAGCCTTACCAATATTTATGGAGTACAGGTGATAATGCCGATTACCTTGCTGACCTCGGGCAGGGAACATTTAATTTTACCGTTACAGATTCGAATAATTGCATTGAAGAAGAGGAGGTTACGTTAAATCCGCTTGAGGAGCTATGCCTCTTTATCCCTGATATTATAACACCAAATGCTGATGGATTTAACGATGTCTGGGAGATCCCGGGAATTGAGTATTATCCTGAAGCTGTTGTTGAAATTTATAACCGGTGGGGAAAAAGGATTTTCCATTCGGAAGGTTATGAAATCAAATGGGATGGTACTTTCAACGATAAGAACCTCCCGATGGATTCATATCACTATATCATAGATATCAAGAATGGGCTGAAACCATTTATTGGGAATATAACCATTGTAAGATGATTATACGAAAACCATATATATATTTAGTTTTCAGCGTATTGCTGACTTTATCAGGACTTGACCTGCATGCCCAGCAAAAGCCGGTTTTCAGCCAGTATATGGTCGATAAATTCCTGGTTAATCCTGCATTTGCCGGCAGCAATGGATATACTACGGTCAACCTGACGGCGAGGCAACAGTACAACGCGTTCAGCAATCCGCCCAGAACGGTTATGGTGAGCGGACAGACCAGGTTACTGGATGACAGCTGGATCATGAGAACAAGGCCGGTAAGGAAGAAAACCACCAGGGCGAGCCGTATACAAAATATTGGATTGGGGGCCTATATATTTAATGACAGGAATGGCATTATAAACCGGACAGGATTTCAACTCACCTATGCCTATCATGTGAAAATCAATGATTCGTACCAGATCTCATTCGGTCTGTCGGGACAAGGCTATCAGTTTAAGCTCGATGACAGTGACGCCAACCTTTTGCATTCGGATGATCCGCTCCTGCTGAGCAACAAGAAATCATTTTTCGTACCCGATTTTAATGTGGGTACCTATTTTTCAGGGAAGGGTTTTTACGCTGGTTTATCAGCCACGGAGCTGCTGGGATCGTGGATTAAGCTGGGTAAAAACAAGTTCCAGCAGTTTAAGACGTTGAGGCATTTTTACTTTGTATCGGGATATAAAATTGGCGTAACCAACAGTTTTATTATCGAGCCTTCTCTGCTGGCACAATCTACCGTTGAGAGTTTCCAGATGGATATTGGGATGCGTTTCTTCTATACCAGGAATTACTGGATAGGGTTTGCCTACAGGACTAATAATACGATTGTATCAATGCTGGGGATCAGGATGGATGGATTCTTCCTTGGCTATGCATATGACTCCAATATCGGCGCAATTAAAAATTACAGCGGTGGCAGTCACGAGCTGATCCTCGGAATGCAGCTGGGCGATAACAGTACACGAAGGGCCAGGTGGCTCAGACCCGATGTTTCAGGGATGGAAGAGTAGTTCAGCGTTCAGCGTTCAGCGTTTTTCGTTCATCGTTCGTCGTTCATCGTTCGTCGTCGTCGTTTTTCCTATTCTTGTCTTATACTTCATAATTCGTTATTCGTTATTCGATATTCCGAGTTCATTAGATTTCTTTCAGCGACTTAAATCCATGTCCCAATACCTCCTTTGCATCAAAAACCGTCAAAAAGGCATTTTCGTCGATCTCCCTGATATAGTTTTCAAGCATGACAAGTTCCCTCCTGTTAACTGTTGTGAAAAGAACGGGGATGTCCTTTTCTTCATATAGTCCGGTTCCATGAAGCAGGGTACCGCTCCGGTTCAGGTCCCCGATTATCTTCTCCCTAATTTCCCTGTACTTCACCGATACGATGAACAGTGATTTATCATAATTGGCCCCGATGAGTACGGCATCGATCACTTTACCGGTAATGAAAATGACGAGCCAGGAATAGAGTGGTATCTTCCAGTCGCGGAAAGCAACCAGACCGATAAGGACTATGACAGAATCGATGTAAATGAGCAGTTGTCCCAACGGCAGGCGGGTATATTTCGAAATGATCATGGCTACAATATCCGATCCCCCGCTTGTGGCTCTTGAACGGAAGATGAGTCCAAGGCCGAAACCAATCAGTACAGCACCAAAAATGGCCGATAGCAGCGGATCATCCCCGACCAGGGGCTCGTTTCCCCACAGGTAGGTTTGCAGGTCAATAAATCCTGAGGTAAGGAAAAATCCGATAACCGTTTTAATACCAAACCGGGGTCCAAGAACCTTAATCCCGATAATTGTTAACGGAATATTTAAAACCAAACCCATCAATCCGACAGGGATCCCCTTCGGAAAAAAACTCAGCAATCCTTCTGTCAGGTAATGAATGACGATACTAATACCGAAAACCCCGCCGGGAACAATTTTATACGGCGTTATAAAAAACACGTATCCTGCAGCCATGATGAATGATCCGGCCACAATCAATGAATAATTCTTAAACCACCTGAAGGTGAATAATTTTTCCTTATCGATAAATGCCATGACAGTATATGTTTAGTCGTAAAAAATAAGTGTGCAAAAATACCAATTTTTGTAATCAGCTTAACAGTTATTCCTTTTTTTTCAGTATTTTTCTTTCGAAGTAAAAAGATACATTTTAATGAGTAACGGGGAAAGAAAAAAGTTTGGTACGGGGCCTGTTTTTTTCACTGCCATTTCCACTATCCTGGGAGCCATTTTATTTCTCAGGTTTGGGTTTGCAGTGGGAACAATGGGATTCTGGGGCGTAATACTCATCATACTTGTCGGGCATATGGTAACCATCCCAACGGCCCTCGCCCTTTCAGAAATAGCAACCAACCAGAAGGTAAAAGGAGGGGGAGAATATTTCATTATATCGAGGTCGTTTGGAATGAATATTGGTTCAACGATTGGTTTCTTCTTATATCTCTCTCAAGCCATCAGCGTGGCTTTTTATGTCATCGCCTTCACCGAGGCCTTCGAACCGTTCTTTAATTTTATACAGGAGAGGTACGGCATTACCCTGCCCCGGCAGGTCATAAGCCTGCCTGCCATGGCACTGTTATCATGGATGATATTAAAAAAAGGGGCCGGAATGGGTGTAATGACCCTGTATATAATTGTGGGTATCCTGTTTATTGCCCTTTCCCTGTTTTTCGCGGGCAAGACAGACTTTACCCCGGAAACCAGTATCATGGGCTCATTGCAAAATATTGATTTTCCAAGCTTTTTTATCGTATTTGCCATTGTGTTCCCTGCATTTACCGGAATGACTGCGGGTGTCGGTTTGTCGGGCGACCTGAAAAATCCTGCAAAGTCGATCCCGATTGGGACTACCACTGCAACTGTTCTGGGAATGATAATTTATATTTTTCTGGCGTGGAAACTCTATACTTCTGCCTCACCCGATGAACTGATCGGAGATCAGCTGGTAATGAGGCAGATCGCTATTTTCGGTCCCCTGATCATTCCGTTAGGACTGGCCGCCTCTACCATCTCCTCTGCCATAGGTTCAGTGATGGTTGCTCCGCGGACCATGCAGGCTCTGGCGAGAGATAAGGCATTTCCTGGCAGGGGTCTGAATAAATGGCTTTCAAGGGGGAAGGGTGATAATCACGAGCCCTACAATGCGACTACACTTACCATCGTGATCGCATTTGCATTCGTTGCATTAGGAAATGTCAATGCGGTCGCCGAGATCATCTCTATGTTTTTCATGATCACGTATGGGTCATTATGCCTGATATCCTTCCTGTTTCATTTCGGTGCAGATCCCTCCTACCGGCCTGTATTCCGGTCGCGCTGGTATATCTCACTACTCGGTTTTGTCATGTGTTTCTGGTTGATGTTCAAGATCAATGCTCCGTATGCTATTGTCGCCATTATTGTGATGATCGGAGTCTATTTGCTTATCAGCAGGTATCACAGGGACCGCAAGGGTGTTGAAAATATTTTCAGTAATTCGATATTACAGTTAAACAGGGGGCTCCAGATCTATCTTCAGAAAAAGGGAAAAACATCCAAAACCAGGAAATGGAGACCATCGGTTGTTTGCATATCTAATGATACATTTGAACGGCAAAATGCCCTTCGTATGCTAAACTGGATAGCATACCGGCATGGCTTTGGAACTTACATACATCTGATTGAGGGTTACTTTTCCACATCCACAAAAGGGCAGTCGGGAGAGGTCTTTGATAAGCTGTTATCGATGACCGGGGATAAGCACAGCCAGGTTTATATCGATACCCTGATATCACCTTCATATACCTCTGCTATTGCCCAGGTCATTCAACTTCCGGGCATATCCGGTATGGAGAATAACATGATCCTCTTCGAGTATGACAAGGCAAATCCGGATAACCTGGGGCAGATCGTAGAAAACTTCTCACTTTCCAAAACTGCAGGTTATGATGTTTGTATACTGGGAAGCTCACCGCGTAATATTCAATATAAGAACGGGATCCATATCTGGATCAGGAACATCGACCAGTTTAATGCCAACCTGATGATACTGCTTGGTTATATCATCAATGGCTCACCTCCCTGGCGCAAATCGGAGATCAGGATATTTGAGATCAGTATGGATGAAAAGATCGAGGATACCCGGGAAAAACTAATTAACCTGATTCATGAAGGGCGCCTGCCCATCACCGCTAACAATATTGATATCATCAGGGCAGATGACCAATCCAGTATTAAAAAACTTATCAATGAGCGATCCAAAGACGCGGGTCTGACCATGATCGGTTTCCACAGCGACCAGATGAAGCATAGTGGAAATGAAATTTTCACGGGATTCGAGAACATTGGGGATGTGTTGTTTGTCAATGCAAGGGGGCTTCGGGAAATTTCGTGAGTCGTGAGTCGTGAGTCGAGGGTGTGGGTGTGGGGATTTGAAGGTTAAAACATGAATATCCAATAAGGAACAAGGATTTTTGATATTTGAAGTTCATAAATCATAAATCAACCATCCCTGGTGGATATTCCTTTTTTCTACTGTCTACTGTCTACTGTCTACTGATATTCATTTGATTCCGGTTCCGGAACAACCTCAATATCAAAATTCTTCATGAAATGGATGAGATCAATATGGTGGTTCATTAATCCATCATACTTCCGGTTCCGGTGCAGATCATATGGCCCGAGCAGGGGGATATAATCTGGCCTGACATCCTGAAAGACAAAGCTGGTGCCATATTCACTTACCACTGTGCAGAAATAGTTAAATATATCATAGCCATACAGGCTCAGGTTGTATCCCCGGGGAGTCACATGATAGGGCTCCGTTTGGAATACTTCCCTGTATGTCCGGATAAACTTCATCACATCGGTCCTTGTATAATCCACATAGAAAGAAGTATAGTAATGCACGTCCAATTCGTGAAAATATTCAAGGTCAATGCTTTTAAATTTGGGCCAGTTAGGCAAACCGAATATCCGGATTTCATATTCCTTTGAAAGGAAATACATGGATGTAAGGATATTACCTACATATGCTTCATTATCTGATGGTATTACCACAATATTCCTGTTATCCTGGGTTAGAATATGCGCTATGTCAAAAGTTGTGTTATCATTAATGATCACCTCCTTTAAACTCACCTCCGACAAAAAGGTCTGATAGGCCAGCCTCTCAAGCATCTCCTGCTTCAGGTAATTGATCTGATCAAGTTCGGCCGGGTCCCCATTACAAACCAGGATGATGGTCTCGTCATAATAGTCAACCAGGTAGTCTGCCCACTTCTTGAATTCCACTTCACGAGAGGGGAATAACTGGATCAGGAAAGGATTATACCTCAACAATTCATTGCATGGAGTGAATGGAGAAACAACGGGGATATTTTTATCTCTTCCATATTCTGCAAGCCGGATCAGGTTCAAC
>JADHVS010000215.1 GCA_016783865.1 Bacteroidales bacterium | reverse complement strand
TTTCCGCTACTGATTTTCCAGACCTTAATTGCTCCATGGTTTCAACCGAGCTTAACATTAACTTTACTCCTACATATACCAGATCGATATCTGCTACAGAAATTACAATGTCGCCGGTGAGGATGACCCCTTTGTTCAGAACCCTGTCGAGTAACTCCAGAATGGTAATGTCTTTAGACCGGTCGATTACATTATCGTGCATTACTGTTTTTCTTTAATGGAGATAAAATTAAATGGCGGCCAGGGACCGGTGATTTCGATATCAAAACCGAGGTCTGTATACTTTTTTTTCAGGAACCTTACGGTAGAGACAAAGTCAATGGCCTTATCTTTAAATACGAGAAAAGAGGCATTGAGGATCATGGTATCCTTTCTCCCGGTACATTCTTTCGGGAGCAGATTATTGAGGCTGTTTGATTCACTCAGATTTTTAAATTCATCATAATACTTCTGTCCGTAGTTCTTACAAAGCCGATCCATCTCATTTTCGATCAGGTCTGCTTTTTTTCTTTGTAGAAGAAATGCTTTCCCGGGCGAACTTGCCATGATCTGCTTTTCCAGCGCAGCGGTTTCTTTGCTCAATTCGTCAATTTGTTCGCTCAGCGCGTTACGATCGCAATACATTTTAACCGCCCATTCTTCTTTCCACTCGATATGAAGGAGATTTTCGATCAATGCACCGGAATAATCCTCAATGAATTTTTTCAAACTGGCTTTAGTATTATAGATAGTGCCAAATTTAAAAGGGATTACGGTACTAGATTCCATGATCATGCTGATTACCCTGATATGCTCCCGCGCGTTGGATTCCAACCACTGAATATCTGATAAATTCCTTTTAAAGTTTTCTTCGGAGAATTCACTTTCGGAAACAAATTTAACGATCACGTAAAAATCATCTAACATAAGAGATTTCAAGCCTTTGGACTCCATTTTACGAACAAGTCCAAGAGGTCTGTTTGATATGCAATAAACGTATATCAGATCATTTATCATAACACGAATTCGTTAATTAATATTACTGATATTACTGATCAGCGCTATCCATTCCTTCAAAGGAATTAAGTCGTTCGAAGGATGTAATTTCAAGCTTTTCATCCATCCTGACCGAATAGAAGAGCCGTACCTTTTTCGGCGGCAGGTTCATGGATTTTAAAAAAGAATCATCTTCATATACTTCCGCCACGGCTTTCCAGATTTCGTTCACTTTTTCAATTTTTATGACCGTTACGTCATAACAGTTAATGTTCTCTTTCAGGAACTTAACTACAGTTTTTTTAACTTCAATTATTTTGCTCATTTTTCTTCCTTTTTTTTTAATACTACCTCGCTACTTATTTTGTTTCTCTTCTCTGATATTTTCAAGTAATTTTAACAATTCATCTTCTCTTCTGTCATATTCTTCTTCGTCAATTTCATCCATCTCAAATTTTAACTGCAATGCCATCAACCTTTCTTTAATGGCGCCTTCATCCGACATTTCTTTCTCGATCATCTCATTGATTTTCTTTCCGATGAAAATAATTCCTTTTAAAGGCGCCAGCAATATATCGTCGATTAAAAACATGTTAAATTCCTTTGGTGTTAATGACAAGATTAACAAAATTATAGGGGGGCAATGTCCCTACGTATTTGAAGGTCATTAAACCTCCATATTTTTCGTCCAGGTCGTTTACAGTCTTATCGAATTCAGGTTCAATCCTGTTTTTGATAAGGAAGGCGGCATTGAGGATCATCAATTCTCCATAATTGTCGTTTATCTTCACGTCGTCTGCAAGTGGGTTTAGAACATCGAGGATGGCATTTTTATACTTGCCTGTTTCATTTTTAAGGGCATCGGCCACCATTTCACCAATTTTCATGCGTTGGTAATGGATTTTTTCGGCAGGCAGGTTCATAAGTTTTCCCCGCAGTGTCCTGATATCTTCGTATTTTTTCACAATGCTTTCGTACATCGGCGCTTCATGGGCAAGTACTTTGAGTCCCAATTCTTTTTTGCCTTCCATCTTGCTGAGGAGATCGCTGAATTTGTCATAATCCTTTTCAAGGATTCGCAGGATTCCGGCATCATCGTTGTGTTCTGAGATGGTTGAAAACCGAACAGGGAGAACCGTAAATCGTTTCATAACCTCCTCAAGTACTTTTTCGTGGGTGGTCATGTTTACTCTTCGGGCTTCATATTGGATGACCGGCGAATTACTGACGATGGCGCTGATATCATTGAAATTGATCCCATAAACCCTGTCTGCCCGTTTTCCGATTCCGATCGGGCCAAAGTCAATCGGACCGGTATGCCTGATGATCCCATAAATGTACTTTCCTTCTTTCGGGATTTCTGATTCGTCGCTCATAAAAGCCTTTCAATAAGTTTGTTTTACAATTCCCATTTTTCGGGAAAAATTTTCAGGTCGATAAAATTAAAGATCGGCAATGGGGCTGTATATACAAAGTCGCTCCGGTCCTGATACTTCACGCCAAGGTCGGCCATGATGTTATCGAATTCGACCTCTCTGCCGCTGTTTACCAAAAATGCCGTATTCATAAACATGGCATCCCCGCTTGTTTTGTTATGTTTAAATTCAAACATAGATTTCCGGAATGCATCGATGATTTTTTCAGATTCCTCCTTCTTTTTCTCAATTAATGCCTGCTCAATCAATTTTCCGGCTTCAGCAATTTTCAGATTTCTTTTTACCTGGTCATGCAGTTTTTCGATTTCGGCCCTGATTTTTTGCAGTTCAACATGCTCTTTGTCGATCTCTTTGTAAATCATTCCCATGTTTTTCCAGACTCCCCTTACATTGAGTTCCACTTTATTTTCGAACTGTTTGAGCAATTCCATAAACTCGCTATACCTGCGGTTCAGCAGGTTCCTTATTTCATCGGGGGTTGCCGCGATGGTGCCAAACCTGATGGGAAGTACGCTTCTGAATTCCTTCATCACCTCTTCAATCACCTTTTGGTGCGCAAGCATATTTTCGGGATTCACTATCCCGCTTTGAGCGGGACTGAGCGGATGGTCGCTCACCACCATACATAAACCATCGAAACCGATGGTAGTGACCAGGTCGCTGCGTCCGCCGACTCCTATTGGCCCCAAATTGATGTCGTAATCCGAAGCAATAATGCAATAAATATATTTTCCGTCCCGCTGCATATTATTCCTTTATTTTTACCAAAATCAAATTCTCAAGCACTTTTTCTTTGGACAGGAAGATGTTTCCCTCTTTCGATGATTGCCTTACCCCCGCTGAATAATCAAGCAGTGTGTGATAGGCATTATTAATTCTGTTGAAGTTTTCTTTGTCGCCATTGTTCAGACATGCATCGGGATGGAATTCTTTTGCTTTTTCAAGGTATGCCTTTTTAATTTCATCTTCCGAAACTTCTTCTTTCAGGCCAAGCTCGTTCTTAGCTTGCTCCACCAGTTCGGGATTCAACTCTTTCACTTCGATGGTATAGAAACTATAACACGGCAACGGACCTACCAATTTAAAATTCAGTGCACCCTCATATTCCTGATCAAGTTGGTCAATTGTCTTTTCAAATGTTTCATTATTATTTCTATTCAGAAGAAATGCCGTATTGGTCACCATCTGGTCATTCATCACCTCATGAGTTTTTATATCGAGACTGATTGATGACAAAGAATCCAGAATTTTCAATTCTACCTCTTTGTTTTTTTCATCCAGTTTTTGCTGCACCAGCAGCCCCATTTTGTATTGATCAACTTTTGTAATGATGTCATCTTTTTTTAACAGATCCTCTTTCATTGATTTGATGGCGGGATTGTCAGCGATATCTGTCAGGATTCCGGGGAAATCATTCCAGGTTACTGCAAGGTCAATTTCTGTCAGGTATTCAATTTCCTTCAGGGTATCCATAATTACATCATAGCCGTTTGCAAGTATTTTAATAACCTCTCCCTTTGAGCTTATAATCGTACCGAGCCGCATGGGGATAATCATGGTGAATCCTTTACTCTGGAGTTCTTCAATCGTTTGTTGATGATGAACCAGCACACGTGCCAGCGATTCCCTGTCTAAAGAATCAAGTTTCGTATTCTCCCTGTCGGAAACGATGGCTGATATAGCCTGAAAAGAGATGACATAGACCCCGGAATTCTCCAATGATCTGAACAGATCCGCACCATAAAAATTCGGCACGATCCCGTAGATACATATTCCTTTTGTTGCCATGTTTTTTAAGTTGATGGGTTTTATTTCATTATTGCATTTTGTTTTAACACTAACTGGATGGCTTCTTCGAAATGGTTTTCCATAATACTTATTTCCCCGGAAATTTCAGATGATTTTCCACGTTTTTTATCAATCAATTCGCGAATGGCGAGCATAGCCGCTTTCCGGCAAATAAATTCGATATCGGAACCGGTCAGGCTTTCTGTTTTCAACGCCAGTTTATGGAGGTTTACTTTTTTACCAAGGGGTTTATTACGGGTATGAATATCGAATATTTTCTCCCTGGTTGTAACATCTGGTACAGGTAGTTCAAATATCAGATCGAACCTGCCACTTCTTAGCAAAGCAGGGTCAATTAAATCGATCCTGTTGGTTGCAGCCAGCACAATCACCCCTTTCAGGTCTTCAATGCCATCCATTTCGGCAAGGAACTGGCCAATCACCCTTTCGATCACGCCAGAACCGGAACTGTCGTTATTTCGCCGCGGCGTAAGGCTGTCTATTTCATCCAGGAACAAGATGCACGGCGATGCCTGTTTTGCGATTCTAAAGAGTTCCCTTACTCCTTTTTCAGATTCCCCGATGTAGCGGCTCAGAATCTGGGGTCCTTTTACGGAGATAAAATTGACGCCGCTCTCGCTTGCCAGCGCTTTTGCCAGGTATGTCTTGCCTGTGCCGGGTTTTCCGTGAAGAATAATACCTTTAGGCGGATTGGTATCGGCCTTTTTGAACAGATCGGCATATTTCAACGGCCATTCCACCGTTTCCTTCAAGGCCTCTTTTATTTCATCAAGCCCCCCTACATCTTCCCACTTAACATCAGGCACTTCCACAAATACCTCCCTGATTGCTGAAGGTTCCACCTCTTTCATGGCATCCAGGAAATTATCCATGGTAACCTCCAGTTGCATCAACGTTTCGTATGGAATTTCGGCCATCTCGAAATCGATTTGCGGAAGCATTTTCCGCAGCGCAGTCATGGCAGCTTCACGGGCCAGAGCTTCCAGATCGGCGCCTACAAAGCCGTGGGTGATCTCAGCCAGTTTTTCCATATCCACATCCATTGACAAAGGAATGCCCCTGGTATGGATGTGTAATATTTCTAATCTGCCCTTTTTATCCGGAATGGAAATAGAAATTTCGCGGTCGAACCGGCCCGGCCTTCTCAGGGCCGGATCTATGGAATTGGGAATGTTGGTGGCTCCGATCACAATGACCTTCCCCCTCGATTCCAATCCGTCCATCAGCGACAGCAGTTGGGCTACAACACGCTTTTCAACCTGTTTTTCGCCCCCCATATCTTCCCGTTTTGGCGCAATGGCATCAATTTCATCGATAAAAATGATGGAGGGTGCATGTGCCTGGGCCTCTTCAAAAAGTTTTCGGATCCGCCCTTCACTCTCCCCGTAAAATTTTCCCATGATCTCGGGGCCGGAGATGTTGATGAAATAGGCATCCGTTTCATGGGCCACCGCTCTTACGATCAACGTTTTTCCGGTTCCCGGAGGGCCATAGAGAAAAACGCCTTTGGGTGGTTGAACCCCAAGCCGTTCGAAAATTTCCGGATATTTTAGCGGAAGTTCAATCATCTCTCTGATGCGCTGAACCTGATTACCCAATCCACCGATATCTTCGTAGGAAACCTTGCTTTTGCGCTCTCCTTCTTGCTTTGTTAATTCAAGTTGAAAGGTCGTATGTTGATGTATCAGCACCACGCCCTCAGGATTGGTACCGGTTACGGTATAATCAATTGATCGGGACCCAAACAGGATGGCTCTCACTTTATCTCCTTTTATCACGGGCAAGCCATTGATGAGCGAACCAATATATTTCGCGTCATCGGTCCTGAACAAAGAACCGGATATTGTATCGGGCTTTAGCTTGATTTTTGCCGCCTGCCGGCACGTGGTCTTAATGATCTTCACCTTTTCATCAATACTAGCCTGTGCATTTCCCCGGGTGATCCCATCGATCTGAATGATGCTCTTTCCCCTGTCTTCGGGATAACATGGCATGATTTTGACAGGTGTGGCACGTTTGCCTTCAATCACGATCACGTCGCCGCTCTCCAACCCAATCAGTTTCATGTCTTTTGGATCGATCCTGGCAATAGCCCTTCCCACATCTTTCACCAGGGCTTCCTTTACCCGCAGTACTATTTCGTCCTTGATTTTGGTCATGGTTTATGGGTTGATGGGTTGATCTCCAAAAAGACACATCCTCAACTGATTCAATGCTTCCAGCCCTTTGATCTCTTCAGCAAACATCGGTACTTCAACCTTGTTCAACTGAGTAAATGTTTCGTCTATCTGCCGTATATATTTCAGCTGACCCGCTTTTCTTTGTTTACAAAAACCACACGCCTCCGAAGCCATTACATTGTTCACAATGATCTGCCGCGAAATTATTTCAGATTTGCCGAGCTCCTCAAGCAGCCTGCCCGTTTCCATGATCGCCATCGCTTCGGGGATACAAACCGGGATAAATTCACATTTGGTATTATCCCGCAATATGTTTTCGATCCTTTTTACAGTTTTTTTCAGGCTGAGTAAAAAACTATCCACCTCATCCTGCTGGTAGTTGCCCGAGAAACTGGTGATCATATAGCGGTATTTCCATCTCATCCTGGCAGCCACCTTTACCCATTCATCCAATAATTTTGGAGATGAGATCAGCCGCAAGGCATGACCGGTTGGCGCTGTATCCACAACATATTTATTGTATTGGCCTTCCTCGATAAAATCAATAATGGTTTTAAAACTCATCACCTCATCAATACCGGGGATCGACAAGGTCAGCAATTCATCAATGTCTTCGTTGTCAAGATTTGTGGAGGTTTCAAGAAGCTTTTTCAGCTCGCTCTGATGTTCCGTTTTAAACCCTGAAAGCGCTTCGTCGGCAACTACTTCAATAGCAGCTAAGTTTTCTATCCCTGAAACTTCCCGCACGTTGAAGCCAATATGTTGTTCGAGGCAATCCGATATGGAATGGGCCGGATCGGTAGATATGAGCAG
>JADHVS010000214.1 GCA_016783865.1 Bacteroidales bacterium | reverse complement strand
GTTGAAGAAAATCCCATGCTGGATCCTTCCTGTATTGATGAGATCAGGTTTATTTTTGATAAAACCGGTGAAGGGGTAGTGATCATCGATGATATTGGATTCTGGGATCCGGTAGAAGATTAAAATGCCCGGATGCATCATTCATGTTTTTATCCTGTCTTTATGCCCAGCTTGCTGGTTCAGCCAAAACAATGGATGCCACATGTAAAAGCGGAGGTGATCTCTATGCAAGAGATATGAAAGTTGAGAATGCAATTGTCACGCTGTCGGGCGGTTATGATGCCAAACTAAATATGACAGGAGAGATGGAGGTAAGTGCTTCAGGAGGTGTCAATGTCTATGTTTCGGGAAATCCCCACATAAAAGAAGGAAACCTGTCCGGCGGATCCAAAATTCACACGAAATAACTTCATAGCCTGACAAGAAAAATCAGTTACAGGATATAGGGCAAAACAGCCTTTCGGTTCCCGGGATAATCCGGGAACCTTTTTTTGTACCAGCGATGATGATCGAGTCCCCTGGGAATAAGGTTTACCAGGGTCCAGATTAAGAAAGCAAGAGCTGCAGGACTCCAGGTCAACAGGGCAAATCCTCCCCATTCCAGAATCTCTCCAAAAAAGTTCGGACAGGAAATATATTTGAAAAGTCCTCCTTGCGGAATTGAATATCCATTCTGGGTGTTTTTTCTGAGGGCAAGAAGGATATTATCGCTTTGCTGGTTAATAATCAATCCTGAAAAAAACAAGACAATACCTGCAATGAATCTTATATCAGTAGCCCATGAAATATCCATTTCGGGCCTGATGAATCCAAAATAGTACCCATTCAGTGAGCCATTAATAAGGTTATGGATTATTGCAAAAATGGCAATCAATAATGGCATTTGCTTGCCCTTGGTGTGAGTTCGCAATGGATAAATCAGGGAACGGTTGGTATAATGGATTACCCAGAGTGCGATAAAAAACCATGTCCAGCCTGAAGGTAATGCCGGTCCCGATAGTGACAAAACAAGGATCAGGATCAGCGACGGTGTCTCCATAATCACCCACCCCAGCCGGTTAGGAATTGTTGGCCCCCATCCTTTTCGTGTATGCCTTCCATACGGGGCAGATATCTTAAGAAGGACAGCCAGCATTATTAGCCCAAATCCTATCCACACATATATAATTGTATTGAAATAATCTTCAAACAAAATGAATATCATTTGTTGTTTTTTCCCCACTTGAATCCTCAGCCCCTCGGCCCCTCGAACCCTTCTTTATAGCCCCTTCTTCTAAAGGTAATCGTTTGTTCTGAACCAATCCAGCGTATCGCGGATTGTCTCTTCCAATGGTCTCGGGCTATATCCCAACTCCCTCTGTGCTTTTTCAGATGAGATCATGCGATGGCTGGTTTTAAGGATTTCGAGGGACTCCCTGGTGTATAGTGGATCTGTACACCGCAAACGGGCATAGCCTTTTAGAAACGGAACGCCCAGTTCAGCCAGCCAGTAGGGCAGTATGGTCCATTTGCGCTGGTCCCCGGTGAGGCTTCCTAACATATTAGCCAGGTCGGGTAACGACATCCAGTGGCCGGAAAGCAAATAACTTTCGCCGGTGCGTCCTTTTTCAACGGCTTTCAGCGTGCCATCAACAATATCCCTGACATCCACCCAGTCGTATCCGCCGGGGATCAGACCGGGAAGTTTCCGTTTGACAATCTGGAGCAGGGCTTTACCCATAAGGGATGGTCTGAAATCATTAGGACCCACAACCGAAGTAGGATTAATAATGACTGCATCCATTCCTTCTTCAGCGGCATCAAGCACCAATTGTTCACTTACCGCTTTTGATTTATTATACAGTATGTGATCTTCAATAGCCAGACCGCGCGTTTCATCCAGCGTGCTATCAAGTGGTTCGTGTACAATGGCATGTATCGAACTGAAATGGATGAGCCGCCGGACAGGTTTTTCACGAATACATTGCAACAGGTTTCTTGTCCCTTCTACATTGATAGCCAGTAACTCCTCGTCGTTTTTACCATTAATGGAAATAGTGGCTGCCAGGTGAATGACAATTTCAACATCCTTAATTAATGATGATAAAGAGCTGGTATCAAGTAAATTGCCTTTAACAACCTCAAGGTTTAATTGATCCAGGCTCCTTGTATACTTATTAATCAGTGCCTTTACATGATGTCCCTGGTCAATCAGGGTTCGGCAAAGATTTGCACCGATATGTCCGCTTGCTCCGGTAATTGCAAACTTCATGCTGGTTTAAAGAGTATATTCAGATAAGCCAATAAAGATAGAAGTTAGTTTGAAAGTAACCCTTCCCAGATAAAAATATTATTCAGCGATTGAGACAGGAAAATCAGGAATCACATACAGATTCTGTTTCCTTCTGGTTATCTCATCATCAATGCGTTCAAAAGGAACACGTGTTCTGGCAGCTTTTAATTTGGGTATGTCACTGTCGTCTGAAAGAACAGCCTGCAGGGCGGTATTGAGCACGGGATCCATCAGGTCGCCGAAAGGCAAGGCACCTATCAGTTCGTCTTCAATGATATAATCAGGTACCAATCCACCGCTGAAATCGGTAAATCCTGTAGCATTGGCATATTTGAATACTATCGGGACGAGTCCCCAGTTATGCTTTGGCGGATCTTCGATGTCGGGGATTATCCAGGCACCGGCATATTTGCCGTAGGTGTTTTCTCCTACCTGGATTACATCCATATAAGGATATAATCCGATCATCAGAAATTCACTGGCTGAGGCAGTTCCGCCGGTCGTTAAGAAATATACCCTGTCGAGGTTAATGTTATGATCATTTTGCGGGAAGAGTAACACCAGGTTGGGAGAGTTTGATCCCTGGGTTTGCACGAAATAGTCATTATACAGGTCGTTGTATTCAAACCGCACAAGGACCTGCTGTCCCTGCACGGCCGAGATGGGTGCAATAGCGCTGGCCAGGAAAGCTGATGATGTAAGGTCACCACCGGGATTGTACCTGAGGTCCACTATCAGGTCATTGATACCTGCCGCCGCAAACTCATCAAAGACCAATCCCAGAGAATCATTAAACCTGCCTGATGCCCCTGATTTAAATTCAACATATACCAGGTATCCGATTTTTGTATCACTGAGTTCAATGATCTCATGGTGAATGATGGGATCAAGTATTACCTCTTCAGCTATCATGGAAAGTGTGGAATCGGTTTTCGCAATGCCATCTTCCACCAGTTCGCCAAAAGTAACCGAATACAATGGCAGTTGGAACATATCGTAATAATTGTCAATATCCAGGTCTATTCCATTAATGGAGACAATTATATCTCCCCTTTTCAAGCCTGACCTGTAGGCCGGTGAATCAGGTATGACATATTCCACGATAATGAAAATCCCATCTGAGTTGGTGAACCTGCCAAATGCAGGTGAATATCCCATCGATACTGAAACGCCCTGGTATTCACTCATAAGCTGCTCATAATCATCAGTGATCCAGCTGAAGATATCACCAGTATATAACAGTTTTTTAAAATATTTTTCAGGATCAGGTTCAGTGTTGGGATTCAGATTGTCAGGAAGAAACTCATTCCAGTAATACACCTCACTCATCACATCCCGGATCCAGTTATTGACATATTTGATATCCGATGATATACCTGAAGTATCGACATTGTTGTTGTTGTCCGGATCAGGTACATCTTTCTCACACCGTGTAAATAACAATATACCCACCAGTAAAATCAGCCCCCATCCTGCTAACCGCTTCATCATTTTAAATTTATTTACAAAATTAACGAATAAACCATCCATTTAGTTCATTTGGCTGGAATCTTTAACGGGAAGTTAACGTGTTATTCGTATCTCAGGCCCTCAGTTGGATTTCGGGTGGCAGCCCTGATAACATGGTATCCGATTGTGATGAAAACGATGAAGATCCCTACAGCAGCGGCGATGGCAAATATCCACCAGGAGATGGAAGTTTTGAATATGAAGCTTTGAAGCCAGCGATTCAAAAGCAAGACAGCCAGAGGGGAAGCAATAACGAAGGTGGAGATAATCAGGATTAAGTAATACCGGGCAAGCAACCGGATGATGTGCCTGACCTGCGCTCCGGTTACCTTGCGAATGGCGAATTCGCGTCTTCTGCGCTGCAAAACGTGCATCGACATCCCAAACAATCCCATGGCTCCAATGCTGATGGCTATGGCTGTAAAAATCCCGACAACAAGGGCTGTTTTTCTTTCTTTTTCGTATAGGATTTTGATTTTGTCCTCCATGAAGGTAATATCAGGGATACTACCGGGGATCGCGATTTTGATGATCTTTTCGATTTCGCCTTTGATGGCTGGATTGTCCGGATCACTGGCACGAATGACCATCTGCCGGAGATTATTATTACTGGCCACAATTATCATGGGTGGAATATCCTTATGAAATGAGTGGTAATTGAAGTCTTTGAATATTCCCACGATTTCTCCACCAAACATCTTTTCTCCAATGGGATCTTCAACACCCAGCAGATCCACTGCCTTTTGGTTCAGTGCTATTTTCCAGGAATCATAATTATCAAAATCAGATAACGACCTGCCTTTATCCAATTCAATACCCATGGTCTCAAGGAAGTCAGGATCTGTCATGATGGCTTCAAGGTTCACCCTGTCTTCGGAACCGTCCAGTTTATTCGTATTAAAACTCATCACACTATTTGTGGGAGGGATAAACATTCCCCCGGTGATGTGTTGAATTCCCGGAATTGCTGCCAGCTCATTTTTAATAACGTTAAACTGGTTTGCCAGTGAGCCTTGTTCAAGTTTAACAACGATCAGGTTTTTCCAGTCAAATCCGAGATCTTTCTTATGGGTATACTGGATCTGCTTATATATGCCCAGGCTGCAAATCAGTAAAATGTAGAATATTACAAACTGGCAGCTAACCAGGATAGTGTTCATGACAGGTTGTCCCCGTTGGAAGATCTTTGTACTTTCCATGGCAATGACAGGCCGGATCCGGGAAATGTATGAGATCATTGAGATCCCGGGAACCAGGCCAACCAGGAGGGTGATCACTATAAAGCCTGCCGGATACTGCCATCCCACACCAGATTCTATCACCAGGTTTTTATTCAGGTACTGGCTTACGGAAGGCCGGAAGATTTCGATAATGGCCAGGCAGATTGGCAGGACAAGAAATACAAGGAGGGTGGTTTCGACAATGACCTGTTTCAGAAGGCTGATTTTTGACGCTCCTATCACTTTTCTAATTCCATATTCTTTCGATCTGAGGGAAGTCTGGCCGCTATAGAGAAGAATAAAATTCAATGCAGAAATGATGATGATCAGTAGCCCGATACCGCTAAAAGTAATGATGACCTGCCAGTCGCCGGTTGGATGATCCGTATTAATCAGGTGGTTCGATTCGAGGTATATATCCCTGAGGGGTTGCAAATGGAAAGAGTATTTTAGCTCTTCACCATAGTGTTGCTGTTCAAGGGCTTTGAATACTGCCTGGACCTGTGATGTGTCTGCTCCAGGATTTAACATCACATAAGTAGTGAAGAAATTAATATCCCAATCAGTTGCAATATCCTCCGGGGTTGGGGGATTGCCGCCTGTTGTAATGAGCGACTTGCTCATGGTTACCAGTCCCAGGTCAACGGATAGAATGATCCCTGGTCTGAAAGTTACATTTTGAGGCAGGTCCTTTATGATCGCCACTACCCTTGCCATGATAACCGTATCGCCCAGGTTGATTTCCATGGTTTGCTGCAACGGATCCTGTCCCCCGAAATATTTATCTGCTTTATCTTCAGTCAGCACAGCTGAATTCGGTTCTGACATGGCCATGACATCGCCTGCCACAACATTAAATGAGAACATATTAAAGATGGAAGCATCGGCAGAGAACATATTTTCCTCTTTGATCCATTGCTGGTCTTTGCGTATGGTTACCTGGTTGACAGAATTGATCCTGGCGGATTGCTCCACAGCGGGCGACTCAGCCAGGATGGCCTCTGCCAGCGGGAACGGGGTGGTGGCCATCATCCACTGGTGGATATGGTTGTTTTCGATGACCCGGTAGATGCGGTTCGCGTTTTCGTGGTGCTTGTCATAGGATAGTTCGTTCAGGATAAAAAGCAGTACAAACAGGGCTGTGGTGAGGCCGGCCACCAGCCCGAAAATGTTGATTGCAGATGACAGCCGTTGATTGAGAAGATTACGGATGGCCAGGCGGATATTTGGAATGAGCATGGTTGGTTAGAAATGCAATTGAATTATAAAGATAAGATTGATTAACAAAAAAGTGAGGCTATTTTTTCAATAATACTTTGTTTCGCTCGAAAAAATAATGGCTATATGTACCATGAAAATTACCTGTTGATTGAATAAATTTTATGAAAAAAATAATGTAAATCGTCATTTTCATGCTGGATCATATTATTCTCACTGCGGATGAAAGGTATTACAGTTTTGTTGAAGAGGGAGATCTATAGAATATATCGCATCAACTATTTGACATTCTGGATATATTGAAATAACTTTAGTTAAGATTTTATTTACCATACTTTGCAGATCTCGCACTTGTTGGCTATTTCAGGATAGTTAAAATATCACTTTCTCATTGATCAATCAAAACATCTCCAGCCATGAAAGTTCTTAAAGTTTCATTACAGGTTGCTTTTTCAATATGTTTATCCTTTTTCGCAATCAAAAATTCAATAGCTCAAACCACCATTGAAGTATCTGGTAGTATAAGTGACACAACCACCTGGTCGTATGATACAGTTAAGGTCACAGGAGATATAATTGTAGAAAATGGTGTGACATTAACCATTAGTCCTGGCACTTATGTGGAATTTCAAGGGCATTATGAATTATTAATTAAAGGTAACCTCATCGCAAAGGGAGAGGTCAATGATACCATTATTTTTACTATATCTGATACCACAGGATTTGCTGACACATCAACAGTTTCTGGCGGTTGGCACAGAATTAGGTTTGCAGATCAGCCATTTCCCGATAATAGTGATAGTTCATTTATTGAATTATGTATAATTGAATATGGGAAAGCTAAAGGACCTTCATGGTTTGATAATAGTGGAGGTGCCATTTTTACTGATAACCATTCAAAATTGGTTATTTCAAACTGTATAATAGAAAACAATTATGCCCACGAAGTTGGAGGGGCAATATTCCTGCATTATGCCAGTCCATTGATTATAAATAATATAATTAAAAATAATACAAGCCAG
>JADHVS010000213.1 GCA_016783865.1 Bacteroidales bacterium | reverse complement strand
AGTATTTACAAGGCTACCTCAATGAGTTTTGCTATAAGTATAATAGAAGATACTTTGGTGAAAAATTATTTGACAGGCTACTAATTGCCTGTGTCAGTTACAAAAACGAATTTTAGGTATAACACCCGATACTCATTATAAACTATTATCTTAATAAAATGAAAAGAAGGCATTTTATTAAGAGTGCAGCTGCATTAGCATCTGTATCATTCTTGCCCTCGTCTGCCTGGGCGATTATCAAAAATGGCAAATTTAGGACCGCACATATTGGTGTTGGAGGAATGGGAGCATCAGACCTGAATTCTATTTCCTCTCACATGTCAGTTGAGGTTACTGCATTGTGCGATGTGGATGCTAACTTTTTAGCTGCAGCTAAGAAGCTTCATCCCACTGCAAAAGTTTTTTCTGATTACCGAAAACTTTTTGATGAGATGGGAAACGCCATTGATGCGGTGATTGTTTCCACACCGGATCACACGCATGCCCCGGCTTCAATGATGGCAATGGAAATGGGCAAGCATGTATATTGTCAAAAGCCACTTACCCACCATATATCGGAGGCAAGTGCTATGGCAAGGTTTGCCAGGGATAAAAACCTGGTGACCCAGATGGGAATCCAGGTACATTCTTTTTATGATTACAAATTGGCTACATTATTGATCCAATCAGGGATTATTGGAAAAGTCAATACCGTAAGAGCATGGTCTCCAAAAAATTGGGGTTATGACGGACCTGCTCCTGTGGGCAGTGACCCAATACCTGAAACTCTGGATTGGAATCTTTGGTTAGGAACATCCCCTGAAGGACCTTATAAGGATAAAATTTATCATCCCGCAAACTGGAGAAAACTGTTAGATTATGGTTGCGGAACCCTTGGCGACATGGGCGTGCATATTTTTGATACACCCTACAATGCACTCAATCTGGATGTCCCCAACACTGTAAAAACCAGTTGCCGGAAACCAACAGGATTTGGACACCCTGAGCACAATATAGTGAAGTATGAATTTCCTGGAACTAAATATACCACAGAGAGCTTAACATGGGTCTGGTATGATGGTGAGGGTGCGCCGAAAAAGCACAAGGATTTAAATTTGCCCGGTAATGAAAAACTTCCTGATCAGGGTGCCATGTTTATTGGTGAGAAAGGCAGACTTCTTTTACCTCACTTTATGGAACTGCCCAGGTTAATTGTGGATGGAAAATACGAATCATTTGATGTATCGGAATTTGAAATGGGTCCTCCTGTCAGAGATTACGATTTGGAAGGGAATAAGCATTATC
Source organism: Bacteroidales bacterium (assembly GCA_016783865.1). Next base: position 5,961 of record JADHVS010000213.1, on the reverse strand, counting down.
ACCAGTTTGTAGATGCCTGTATGGGTAAGGATGAGTGCAGTGCCCCATTCTCCTATGCGGCCAGGTTGACTGAATCTATCCTCCTGGGGGTAATTGCAAACCGGTTTCCAAAAAAGACTTTACATTGGAACAATGAGACCTCAGTATTTTCTGAAACGGAAGCCAATGAGTTTTTAGATTTTGAGTATCGGTCTTTTTGATGAAAATTGAAATATTGTGTTCAATAGCTTCTAAGGTCTATCAATTAATAATTTGATTACTTTTACATTTAATGATATTTTCCTCATCCACTGATAATAAGATTAATAAATGAAACGAAGAGATTTTTTCACCAGCTCGGCACTTGTAGGTGCTGCAATTCCATTAGGTATAACCCCGCTGATCGGCTCATGCAGCAAATCAGATAAGGGAAATAATGTTCAATATACCCCGGAGGACCTGGGTATGCCTTCTTTTGTAGAGAAAGCCCCCGATGGGAAAGCATTGAAAGCTGCCCTGGTAGGATGTGGTAATCGTGGGACAGGTGCTGCATTCCAGTTTCTGGGTGCGGGAAATGACTTGTCAATTGTGGCGCTTGGCGACCTGTTCGAGGACAGGCTGGAGAGTTCCCGTGGCAGGCTGGCTGAGGAGAAAAATAACACAGTGGCAGATGAAATGTGTTTTCTTGGATTCGATGCGATCGATAAAATAGTGGCACTTGATATCGATTTGGTCCTGGTTTGCACACCTACACATTTTCACCCGGACCATTTTAAAGCAGCAATTGAAGCTGGCAAGCATGTCTTTATGGAAAAACCCGCTGCCGTGGACCCGGTTGGGATCCGAACGGTACTGGTTGCTGCCAGGCAAGCCGAATCAGCTGGTTTAACTGTAGTTACCGGTAATCAACGTCGCAATCAGAGGGATTATTGGGAAGCATACATTCAAATTAAAAACGGAGCTATTGGCGAGATTGTATCTGCAACAGCGCATTGGAACCAGGGGGCGTGGTGGAATAAATACAGAAGGCCGGAATGGTCTGATATGGAATATACTATCCGTAACTGGTTTAACGTTAAGTGGCTGAGTGGAGACCACCTGCTTGACCAGGGTGTTCATAACATCGACGTTGCCACATGGTTCACCGGTATGTTACCCGAGGTGGCGGTTGGTTACGGAGGAAGAGCAAGGCGTTTAACCGGAGATATATTTGACTTTTTCAGTGTTGATTACCGCTATCCCAATAACAAGCGCATGATGGCTACTGCTCGCCAGATTGATGGTTGCGACACCAATGTTTCGGAATCGGTCATGGGAACAAAAGGTGTATTATACACCAGCGATATGAGGATAGAAGATTTTAACGGTGAAGTGATCTGGAAGTATGACTATGACGCAATGCCTGTAAACAATCCCTACGACCAGGAACATATACACCTGGTGGAATCCATCCGGTTGAATAAAAAAATCAACCAGGCCGAGGACATAGCTCTTTCAACATTGGTTTCAATTCTGGGGCGTGAGGCTGCTTACACGGGCAAAGAAATCACATGGGACGAAATAATGGCATCCGATCTGAGGTATGGCCCGACTGAATATGCTTTAGGACCGTTACCTGACTATGAAGAGGGCGTGGCACCTGTGCCCGGTCGCGATCCTGAGGAACCTATTTAAACTCCGAACAGCTGATTATCATATTCTGAATTTTTCTGAATGTCTAAAAAACAGCGACCATCCGGACGGCTGGTATTGATATTTATGCTGGGAATAATCATTGGAGCACTGTTATTTCTGGGTGGTAAAAGAACCATTAGCAGCACCAGTACCAACAATTATTGTCAATCCTGTCATATTCATACACATGCTGATGAATCCTGGTTAAGATCATCGCATTACCAGAATCCCAGTGGAGTCAGGGTAAAATGTGTTGATTGTCACCTTCCCCCGGAGGGCAGCTATTATCATTTCAAAACCAAGGTAAAGACCGGGATGCATGATCTATATGCTTATCACTTTAAAGACAGTGCTTCCTTCAATTGGGAAAGTAAAAGCCAGCTTGAACATGCCGTAGCAATAGTTTATAATGAATCGTGCCTTGAATGCCATCAGAACCTTTTCCCTATCGGATTATCTACAGAAGGAGGAACGGCCCACCTTTATTATGAGCAGCAAGCAGAAAAACTTGACCTGCAATGTATCAATTGCCACCTGGATGTTGGCCACTATAATCCGGATTATAAGCACGACAGGATGACTGGAATACCGGGCACGGGAAACGAAGCACGAAAGATATTCGCTGAACCGGCTGTTGTTACCAGTTTCGAAAACTATACAGAGTACATTCCCAACTCGTCAGTTTCCTTTAATATGGTTGCCATTTCAGGCGGTACATTTTCTATGGGCAGTCCGGCGAAGGATGCTTTTCGAAAAGAGGATGAGGGACCGGTACGAGCAGTTACACTATCACCTTTTTTTATCGGAGAAACGGAAGTAAGCTGGGATGAATTCTGGACTTTTTACGGTTCCACCATATCAGAGGGACACATTGATCCTGAAGTTATCAGGGAGCGCAATGCAGGGGATCCGGATGCCATAAGCGGTCCAACGCCTCCATTTGGCACACCTGCCCAGGGCTGGGGAGGCGGAACACGTCCCGCAATTACAATGACCCATTATGCAGCTCAAACATATTGCCAGTGGTTGTCTAAAGTGACTGGCAAAAGATATCGTCTGCCAACCGAAGCTGAGTGGGAATATGCCTGTCGATCCGGAACTGAAACTCCCTATTTCTTTGAGGGTGATCCTAAAAGATTCTCCAGTGAAGGATTTCGCAACAGGGTATTCGGAATTGACACTACTACCATTAGCAGTTACGCGGTATACAATCAAAACTCTGGTGGCAAAACCCAGGAACCATCCATCGTTAAACCTAATCCTTTTGGACTGAGAAACATGAGCGGTAATGTCCTCGAGTACTGCTCTGACTGGTATGCGTCCGATGCATATGCTCTGACAGAATTGTCTATTACCGATCCGCAAGGTCCGGAAACCGGGACTGAACATGTCGTTCGGGGAGGTTATTTTGCCTCAGGAGCAGGGGATTTGAGATCAGCTACCAGGACTTCCACACAATCAGACCCATGGTTGAAAACAGATCCGCAACAGCCCAAAAGCATGTGGTGGTATTCCGATTTTAAGGGCATTGGATTTCGTATTGTCTGCGAACCCGACAGCATCATCACCTTTTAAAGATGCATATTGTCCTCTCACTTGCTTAATACAGGAATTCAGGAATAAAACGAATTAAGTAACTGGCCAGGTACTTTTGATTGATGTATTATATCAGTCATTCTTTGATGCCAATCGATGTCCCGCCACATCCCGACAAATTGAGGCCCGCAGAAGTTACTCGTGGACATAGCCACCCAACGACCTGTAGATGCTGCTTCACGAACCCCTATTTCACAGAGGTCCTTGATCCAGCCCCATTTTAATAACGGCCAGTCTTTGTAGGTTACAAGCCCCCAGCATTCGGTTGTTATCAACGGTTTATCCGAATATTCAGACCATGCAGCAGCATATTTGATCTGTTTTTTCAAACCATCAATCCAATACTCCTGCCGTTCGTAATAAAGTTTTTCAGCATGTTTTGCAATTTTCTGATAACCAGCCGGATCGAATGCCTCGTAGTGATAATCAATTTCATTATAAAATTCACCGTTGTTGTAGTTTACCATCCAGATATGCTGTTCCAGGAAATCGAGCATTGTTATGTCACCCCATTCTTTTGTTTGTTCCACAACTTCACCGGTAAAGGAAAACGTATATTTTAGGCCAGGATACTTTTCCTTTAATACATCGATTGATTCCCACATCCATAAAATGGATTCTTCTGACGCCCAACCTCCAAGTCCCTTCTTATAAGGGGTCCATTCGTCCAGGGTCCATTCATTGGTTAAATCAACATAAATGACCGAATCAAGGAGATCCTTTTCATTTAACAGGTCAAGTACCGCCAGCCATACTTCGGCCAGCATTTGAGGTGAAGTTATAATATCATATGATCTGCCTGAATCTTCTCTCCACCAGGAAGACAAACCAACTTTAATGTCCCTTTCCCTGCATTTGGAAACAAACTCAGTAAGATGAGGTTCAACAGAGATCGTTATGTAATCTGGACTCCCCCAGTCATGCGTATTCCAGTGTGGTACCAGTTCATATTCCCTGAAAGGATCACTGTAAACAAGATGAGGATAAACGTCTATCCGAACCGCGTCATACCCCCGTTCCGTAAGTTCATCCAATATCTTATCATAATCTTCATACCCTGCCCCGGGCCAGCGTCTTTCCAGCCATGAAAAGTCCCACATTGTTATTGCCATTGGTTTGATCTCCCGGGATTGGTCCGGACTGTTCCCGCCTTTTGATCTCAGACTTTGTGTTGTGTTATTGGCCAGTAGCGATGGTCCCAATGCTAATCCACCGGCCACCGCAATACCCGATTTAATAAACTCTTTTCTTTTCATCACCTACTCAGTTTTACTAATAAAAATATTCCGTTGACTGCCTGATAGTCATGCATTCAGTTACTGGCACGTTCATTCTCCCGTCCGTGGAGCTGAATGTGACAGTCACTAAATTTTTCCCAAGGGTATAATCCACTGGAATGTTGAAGTATTTTTTTATTAATCTATTTTCCCATTGCTGCATGTTTACGTGTGTTAAAAACTCCTCATCTATTAAAATATCAAAGGAATTTTCACCCGCCGGATCCCGATAAAATGTACAAACCAGGGCCATTGGTACTATATTTGAAACTTTCATGTTTAATGTGAACCGTCCATTTTCCTCCTTTTCGGTGTTCTGTTCAATATTACTCAAATTGATCTGGTCTGTTGCGAGCTCTTTGAGTTTATCAGGGACAAACCTGGTTTCGGTAAATGATCTTTTAACATTCTCCCATTCAGCAGGGGAAATATGGTTAAAATATACAGCAGTTGTGTGCTCACCTGTTGCAAAGTATGGAAGTAACTTTACATCCTCCGGATAAGCATTCATATTGAAGACCAGTTTTTCACGGTCTATTACGGAAATAATGTTTTCAATGTCCAACTCTTCTTTAATAATTACCGGAAAGGATTTGTCATTAATTCCCTGACCGAGGTCTGCTGCGAGAACAATAGGGCCGTATAAACAGGCAAAAACCGAATTTTTATCGGGAATTGTTTCTGTTGTAAGAGACATGGGCAGGTTGTATTTTATGGCGTCTCCATCATTCCATTTCCTGTTTAGTTCAATATATGAGCCGGGAGCCGAAGATACCTGTTGTTTCTTTCCATTGATTTCAATCTCAATGTCACCGGCCGCCCATGCCGGATGCCGTAGCTTTATTGACATCTTCACCGGGTGTTTCAGGTTAAATTTAAATGTCATTTCACCTGAAAAAGGAAATTTTGTTTCCTGGGCAAGCTTTAATCCTTTTTCCGTCCAGTTTAGCTCGGAAGGAATAAAGAGGTTTATGAAAAGCCCTCCATTGATGTCTTTAAAGTAGATTGCCTCGCCGTACTTGGCGTGGTTTTCAAATCCCGTGCCTGTGCAGCACCAGAACGATTTATCGGGACTGCAGTAGTTCCTTGATGAGCCAGCCGCCAGTCCTGAGAAATAGGTAACCGTTCCATTTTCCGGGTTCTGGGAAGCAAGTATCTGGTTATAAAGGGCCCGTTCATAAAAATCAGCTTTCTCAATTGATGGATTAAGGCAAAACAGGCTTTTTGTAAGCTTCAGCATGTTGTATGTCCCACAATTTTCACAGGTAAAGTCAGTGATCAGGTCATGAAGATGATCGGGTGGCCCCAGGTATTCTGATTCTGCATTGCCCCCGATTACATAGCTGTGATGGTTCACAATTATGTTCCAGAAAAAATCAGCTATTTTAAAGCAGCCAGAATCACTGCCAAATTCAAACTGTCGCAGGACTCCAAT
>JADHVS010000212.1 GCA_016783865.1 Bacteroidales bacterium | reverse complement strand
ATACATTCAATTATCTCATGAATTATACCAATCTCATAAAGAATCAGATCAGCGAAGGGACGCTTTCATTTCTAAGATATCTTATCCGGAATGGCGGTCCGGATATGCAAGATTATGAGCAGTTTACAAACATTGTTGATAATCTTGACACCCATCTTATTGATAATTTCAGAGAGATAATAAAAGAATCTTTGAATGAGAATACCCTTATTGGACATGGATTTGTTAAGCCATATGGCTACCCGGGAGATTTTAAGATAATCGACAGCATTTACAAGTTCAGGATTAACAAGGATATCAGGTACCGGAACTGGGATATGTTTTTTCAAAACCAACCAGCAGCCCATGCGGTAAGAAACAGGAAAGAATATTTCATACATGAATGTGAACAGATGTTAATGGAGGGCAGGCAGAAACCAAAAGTTCTTATCCTGGGCTCAGGACCGGCTACTGACGTTAATGAATTCCTGAACATATATCCTGATGCAAACATGACCTTCGACCTTATTGATTTTGATCAAAATGCCATCGATTATGCAAGAAAACAGAACGAAGGCTTCAATGGAAGTATCCATTACAACCGGATCAATGTGTTGCGTTTCAAGCCTTACAAAACTTATGACCTGATCTGGAGCTCAGGGTTGTTTGACTATTTCAAGGAAAAACATTTCTTATATCTTGTTAAAAAATACTCTTCGTCGTTGAATAAAGAAGGAACATTCATCATTGGCAATTTCAGCGACATCAATCCAACAAAGAATTTAATGGAAGTTTTATCTGACTGGTACCTCAATCACAGGTCGGTTGAAGATCTGTGGCGAATTGCCAGGCAATCCGGGGCAAAAGATGAGCTTGTTACGGTCGAAGAAGAACCATTAGGAATTAATTTATTCCTTAAAATCAGGTCAAATAACCATTTAAACTACAATTAGTTATTGTTAAATAAGACTGTATTAAACAAATGAAATTACTAAAAAATGCCGGAAAGAGTCTGCTTGGATTGCCTTCTGTTCCACAGGAGAATTGGAAATTCAACCGGTTGACCCTTGCATTTAAAGGTAATCTCAAACAATACGAAAAAGACTTCCTGGACGATTATTTCCAGAAATCATTGAATCCGTTTCGTTTCTCTATCATTCTGGCTTTGTTCTTCTATGGCATTTTTGCCATACTGGATGCCATTTCTATTCCGGATCTGAAGAATATTTTCTGGTTTATCAGATTCGCGATTATTTATCCCTGCCTGGTGGCTGTTTTTTTGTATTCCTATTCCAAATCTTTTAAAAAATACATGCAGGTTGTCCTCTCCGGCATCATGTATCTTACAGGTTTAGGGATTATAGTCATGTTCATTTTCGCTGCACGACTGGTCAATGATTACTCCTATTATGCGGGATTGCTTTTAATCTTTATTTTCGGATACACTTTCATCAGGGCTCGCTTCATTTATGCAACCATTGCCGGCTGGTCAATTGTGATCACCTATTAAATATCTGCCATTTGGCTGACCGAAAACCCGGTTGAAGTGCTTGTTAATAACAATTATTTCTTTATAAGTGCCAATGTTATCGGCATGTTTATAGGCTATTTTCTGGAGTTATCAGCAAGAAAGGATTTTTATCTCAGAAAGCTGCTGCAAACAGAGCAGGAAAAAGTAAAAGCTGCCAATAATGAACTGGAGCTAAGGGTTGAAGAGAGAACCGAACAGTTGACAGATGCAAACCGCGACCTCAAAAAGGAGATTGAGATACGGAAACAGTATGAACGGGAAAGAGCCGATCTGGAAGCACAGCTTTTCCAGCTTCAGAAGATGGAGACCATCGGTACCCTTGCCGGTGGTATTGCTCATGATTTCAATAATATCCTGACTCCCATTATGGGTTATACCGAAATGGCCCTTGAGGAATTGCCGTTGGAAAGTACTTTACGGTATGATGTTGAACAGATCAATCACGCTGCTATCAGGGGGAAAGACCTGGTACAGCAGATATTAACCTTCAGCCGGGAGGTGGATTTTGATAAAAATCCCATTCAGATGAACCTGGTGATTAAAGAAGCACTTAACCTGGTAAGGGCCTCTTTGCCAAAAACCATCGAAATCAAGCATAATCTAAATCACAATACCGGTACTATCCTTGCAGATGCAACACATATGCACCAGATCATTATGAATCTATGTACAAATGCATACCATGCCATGACAGAAACAGGAGGTGTATTGAGCGTTAATCTGAAGGCTGTAGATTTGAGTAAAAAACTTTCCAACCAATTCTCCCACCTGAAGAAAGGCAAATATCTCAAGCTTGAGATTTCCGATACGGGGCATGGAATGGATAAAAAAACAATGGAAAGGATCTTTGAACCATTTTTTACAAACAAAGAGGTAGGTAAAGGATCCGGGTTGGGTTTATCTGTGGTTCACGGGATCGTGAGCAACTATGGCGGAGCTATTGCCGTCGACAGCATTCCTGGAAAAGGCAGCACATTCACGATATATCTTCCACAGTTCAGCGAAGAAACCCATCATAAGAATGAAACCAATGAAAAATTAGCCAGGGGGAGTGAGCACATATTATTTGTAGATGATGAGAAGGAAATCACCTATATGGGTAAGAAAATGCTGGAGAGCCTGGGTTATAACGTCGACATCAGGTCAAACAGCCAATCTGCCCTGAAGGAATTCAAGGCCAATCCCTCGAAATATGATCTCCTTGTCACAGACCAGGCTATGCCCAAAATGCTGGGAACTGAGCTTGCTGCAAAAATGAAGGAGATCAGGCCTGAGTTAAAAGTTATTGTCATTACAGGTTATTCAGATACTTTTAAGGATATACTGTATACTAAAAACGGGATTTCAGAAATCATATATAAACCGATCATCCTCCGCGACTTCAGTAAAGTGATCAGAAGGGTGCTGGATGATCAGAAAAACTAATTATTATGGCCAATATCCTTGTTATTGATGATGAGCCTTATATCCTGCTTATGATCAAGAAACTTCTGGAGAAAGAAGGTCATGAGGTGGACCTGGCTATGAACGGGAAGGAAGGGATGAATATGTGCAAACATCAGATGCCTGATCTTATAATCACAGACATTATTATGCCTGAAAAGGAAGGACTTGAAACCATTATGGAGCTGAAGAAAAGCAAACCCGGCCTGAAAATAATCGCCATCTCAGGCGGAGGTAAGTATCAATTGGATGGATTACTGGATTGTGCCACCCACTTTGGAGCTTCCAGGGTGTTTCAAAAGCCCTTTAACCAGAAAGAATTCAAGGCTGCTGTTTCAGAATTGCTCAATGAAGCCTGATCAAAAGAATTGATCTGGAATTGATTTCAGCCAGTTTATCCCTTGTTATATCTTCACTCAGCACAATAAGAAAGCGGCAACCAGGGTGGTACCAATAATAAAGATCCTGTATGCCCGCTCCGGGAATAGCTTTACCAGGTAAATGCCCAGAAAGGCCCCGCTAATAATCCCCGGGATCATTAATACATCAAAAAGAAAAGATTCCCAGGTAATAGTCTTCCAAACCGTTATATGCAAGGGTACTTTCAGCACATTAACAATGAAGAAAAACCATGCTCCGGTTCCGTGCAAAAACCAGGATGGGCAACAGAAGTCCTACCGAAGGTTTTCCTCCAAAAACAGCAGTCAGAATAGGAACCACGGCCAGACCTATCCCCGAAATGCCTGTCTTCGACATGCCGATCATTATAGCGCAGAGGCTGGCAATTATCCAGTGGATCTCAGATAAGTTATATGATTGCAGAATAACCAACATGATTCCAGTAAAAAAATCCAAATAAAGGATGTAAATAAATATCAAATTTCTAAATTTAAAGCAATCAAAAGCATCTTAACTGAAAATCACCAATATGAACAGAAGAAATTTTTTAAGAAATACCGGTTTTACTGCAGGAGCAGCTGCCCTGTTTACCGGTTCATCTGCCTTTGCAGCCAGTCGTCAAATGGCAGGGATGAGACCCGCTGCGGGCAAACACGATTTTAAACTTAAATATGCACCTCATTTCGGGATGTTCAAAAACAGCGCCGGGGAGGATCTCCTTGACCAGCTCCAGTTCATGGCAGATGTAGGATTTACTGCCTTTGAAGACAATGGAATGAAGGACAGGGAGGTGTCGATGCAGGAAAAAATTGCCAGCAAAATGGCTAATCTTGGAATGCAGATGGGCGTTTTCGTAGCTCACAAAATCTACTGGCAGGAACCGAACCTTGCAAGTGGTGACAAAGATCTTTTAAAGGAATTCCTTACCCACGTAGAAGAATCGGTTGAAGTAGCCAAACGGGTTAATGCCACCTGGATGACCGTTGTACCCGGCCACGTGGATTTAAGAAAAGATAAGGGTTACCAGACACAAAATGTGGTAGATGCTTTAAAAAGGGCCTCCGAGATACTGGAACCACATGATCTCATCATGGTACTTGAACCGCTGAATTTCCGTGATCACCCGGGATTATTCCTGAAAAAGATCCCGCAGGCATTTCAGATCTGCCAGGCGGTGGGCAGTCCTTCATGTAAAATATTGGACGACCTCTATCATCAGCAGATCCAGGAAGGAAACCTGATACCTAACATCGACCTGGCCTGGGACGAAATAGCTTATTTCCAGGTTGGAGATAACCCGGGAAGGAAAGAGCCTACAACCGGTGAGATAAACTATAAAAATGTCTTCAAGCATATCCACAGCAAGGGATTTACCGGTATTGTTGGCATGGAACACGGGAATTTCCAGGAAGGGAAAGAAGGAGAGGAAGCCCTGATCAAGGCCTACGCAGAAGTAGATAGCTTTTAGAAATGACTAAAATGAGCTAGAATGACTAAAATGAACTAGAATAATTTTAGTCATTTTAGTCATTCGTAACTTTAGCTCATTCTTTCTCCCTTGGATCAGATCCCGGCGCAGGAATAACAACTTCCATATCCACCGGTCCCATGGCCAGTGTTTTCGGGCCAAGCTCAAGGTCCGACTGCATCATCTCATCCCAGGTAACTTCTTTGCCTGTATAGGCAGATTCTCTACCCATGATAGCTGTCAGGTTCGACTTGGCAGTCCTTTCAGCTTCATTTACATGCTGTCCGGTCCTGATAGCTGTAACCAGGTCGATGTGCTCCTGAACGTACGGGCTGATCTTAACATTGTTCATTTTTTCACCCGACTCATCCAGCGGGTAATCATATTCAAACTGAACTGTGCCGTCCGGGTTCCAGATAGTATTCTGGGCGTTGGTATATCCTTTTGTACCCCTGATCAGTTCTGACACATTATTCACACAATCATTGATCTGGCGGCACATGCTGTGCATATGTACCTCACCATCATACACGAAGTCTACACTAAAGTTGTCGAACTGATCTCCGGTGAGCCTGCGTTGCCTTGAGCCAAATCCTACTGCCTTGACCGGGAATTTACCGGTAAACCAGTTTATCACGTCGATATTATGAATGTGTTGCTCTACAATATGATCACCCGATAACCAGATCCAGTTTACCCAATCACGTAACATCCACTCCATCTCGGTCCAGCCGGGCTGGTTGTCGCGATGCCATAATTTACCACCATTCCAGTATGCATTGGCAGAGACAATATCACCCATTGTGCCAGCCATTACGTTTTTATATACTTCGATATAATCTCTCTGGTGATGCCTCTGTGTTCCGGTAACCACACACAGTTCAAATGTATCGGCCTGTTTTGCAGTGCTCATAACAGATCTTACGCCAACCGGGTCAACAGCAACCGGTTTTTCCATGAAGACATGTTTACGGGCTTCGATAGCTGCCTTAAAATGCATAGGACGGAAATAAGGAGGAGTGGCCATGATGATGATATCCACGTCAGTATCGATAACCTTCTGATAGGCATCAAACCCAACAAAGCATTGATCATCTGTTAATTCCAATTGCTTTTCTTTACCGAGTTCTTCCCTGGAGTTGTCGATCCTGTCCTGGAAAACATCCCCAATGGCTGTAATAGTAAGGTTGGGCCCGGCACTCAGAAAGTCCATGGCTGCCCCGGTTCCACGGCCACCACAACCTATCAGACCGGCCTTCAGTAGTTCACCATCAGGAGCCTGGTCGAGCAGGGGTGGCAGGTTGAGTTCCTGCACTGGTTTTGTCTCGCTTGTGCATGAAGAAACAAGCTTGCTCATTCCCAATGCCCCGACAGCAGCACCAATGACTGCAGTATTTTCAAGAAATCTTCTACGGCTTACGCCCTTTTTCTCATTTTTCATAATGATAAAATATTTAGGTTTTGCAAGTATTAATTGTCATTGTCATATTCACAGACCACCCTGAAACCTACATGGATGCAATCCGAATACCACCAGATGCTTTTGGGTATCTGCGGATCGGTCTTCAGCCAGGGAACGGTTCGCGTATGTTCCCGTGATGCACATCTGACCTCTCCAGCTGCACTTCTGAAAGAACCACCACGGATAACTCGTTCTTCCCCGGTTTCAGGTCCGGTAGGATTTTTGATTCCTGCCGTATATTTTCCGTATATATCCGGGTCATACCAATCCTTGCAAAATTCTGCAACATTACCAAGCATATTGACCAGCCCTAAAGGATTGGGTTTTATCATAGCAGGATCAACAGTTCTTCCACGGCTGTTTAAACGATAATTAATAAAGTTAACAATTCCTGACGTATCTGATTCAAATTGTTTCTTAATATATTTCTTTGATTCAAATTTTTTCGGGTCTCCCTCAAAGAAATAGGGACCTGTTGTGCCGCCCCTGGCAGCATATTCCCACTCTGCCTCGGTAGGCAAACGGTATTTTTTGCCTGTTACTTCAGATAACCACTGGCAATAAACATCTGCAGCGTGAGGTGTCATTGTAATGGCCGGGAAATCCTGTTTTCCCCATCCCTGGTCGGGTGCTCCCCATGGCGGAGTAGGTCCTGAAATTGCATCGGGAGCATCGTCATTAGTTACGGTCAGGTATGCATCGCTTGTCTTTCCTTCAGAACCTGTTGCGGAGAAAAAGACCAGGTATTCAGTCCATGTAACCTCAATTTTCCCTATAAAGAATGAATCCAATCCAACTTCAACAACCGGTCCTTCGTTTTCCTTTCTTGAAACCTCATCGGGAGGGCTACCCATTAAAAATGCACCTCCCGGGACGGCAACCATGTCAAAACTAACGCCTGTTCCCGGAATGTGATCGGTAAAATCTTCAAAGGTTGTAATCATGGCGGCATCATGGTAGATGGTATCAATGTCTTCC
>JADHVS010000039.1 GCA_016783865.1 Bacteroidales bacterium | reverse complement strand
ACGGCTTGAAATCGGGAATCACCAGCGACTTCCTTGCCATGGATATTCGCGAGGTACTTCACTACCTGGGAGAAATAACAGGTGAGGTTACAACCGATGAAATACTGGGAAATATATTTAGTAAATTTTGTATCGGAAAATAGATCCAAAACTTCAGGTAAGAAATTCTTTAAAAAGAGCCTAAATTTCTGATGCAGATCCCTGATCGAGAAACAGAACTGCATTGGGATGATTTCTCAGGATACTTGCCGGGCAGGTGGTGCTGACAGGGCCATTTAATGTGTCATGAATAGCGCGGGATTTTCGCTTATCCAGAACAACACAGCTGATGGCCTTGCAATTCATGATAGCCGGAATGGTTAGTGTGACAGCCTCCTCAGGGACCTCCGCAAAGGTCGGAAACCAGCCCTCCCCCAGCTGCTGCTTGCGGCAGGCTTCATCCAGTTGAACCACTTTTACTAAACGTGGATCGTTGAAATCCGCAACGGGAGGATCGTTGAAAGCGATATGTCCGTTTTCGCCGATACCAATACATGCAATATCGACAGGATGGTTTCTTAAAAGCTCTTCATATCTATCGATTTCTTCTTCCAGGTTCGCGGCATCGCCGTGAATCAAATTAACATTTTTTGGACAGACGATATCCAGTATGCGCTCCTTTAAATATTTCCTGAAACTGGCAGGATGACTGTCAGGAATACCCATGTAGTCATCCAGGTGAAAAACAGTTATCCTTCCCCAGTCAATATCTTTCTGTTTTAAAGCCTCCAGAAAGGAAAACTGTGAGGTACCGGTAGCCAGGATCAGGTTTGCAGAATTCCTTTCCTGAAGGGCCTTATTAAGCTGCTGAGCCGTAAATCCTGCTGCAGCATCACCTATCTCCTCTCCGCTGTCATAAATTCTGACCTTCAGTTTATCTTTGATGAAAGATTTGTAATGATGTGACATGATAAGTTAGTTTATTTATTTCTGTAAATTTAAAATAATTCTTTGATCGCCAGATAAGTAGTTAAAATGGAAAACAGGATAACTGCAAATATTCCAATATTTTCTTTCAGGCTGGCTTTGTGTTTCTCCATAATATTTTTCCTGTTCATCAGGATAAAGATCGGAATGGCCACGGCAGGCAATATGCAGGCCTGAAATGCCTGTGAAAATATCATCAGGGCCGGCGGTTTCTGCTCCAGGACCATACTTCCAAAGGCAAAGCACAGGGCAAATAAAATCAAAAACCGGGACAGAGGTGAGTGGATATCCCTGGGTCTGCCGGTATAATCCGATACCAGCCAGGGCGCAATAAGGGCAATAGGAAAAACGGTTGATAATCCGGCTCCTACAATCCCGAGAATTAAAATAAAGGCAGCAATCCTGCCACCCAGTGGTTCAAACAACAAAATCATCTCAACTGTATTATCAAGCTTCAAACCCATCAGGTGGAGGGTGCCAGCTGCAACAGCCATGATAACTGCACTCAGGAAAAACATGACGGATGCTGAAACGAAGGCATCCTTGCGTTCTGCCCTCAAATGATTGATCGTCCAGCCTTTTTCCGCCACTACTGTACTACGAATGACAAAAACTGCAGCCGAGCAGGTTGTTCCTGCAATGGCCGCCACTAATCCAAATGCCCCGGGCGTATCAGGTATACCCGGCACCATGCCTTTAGCCAGCGAGGCAAGTTCAGGCCTGACCATAAAAAACACAACGACAAAGGATAATCCCATAAGTATTACAAACACAGTAAGCACTTTTTCAAATATCCTGTATTTTCCATACCATAGTAAAAAGCCTAAACAGATCACCAGTACCAGAATGATCCAAAAAGTATTGACCGAGGCATCATTAAATAAAAGCCGGATACCTTCCTGCACCAGGTCGGCGACAATGCCCATCACTCCCATCAGGGCCAGTAATTCACCAATTATCAAAGCAGTAAGGATATAAAGGGCAAGGATCCATCCATTATTGAATTCAGTCCTGATATTGTACAGGGCTGTCTTTCCTGTAACAATTGTAACCTTTCCGTAAGCCACCATTAACAGGTAGGTAAACAGGCAGGAAAGAACCAGGGCCCAGAGCAGGGTCATCCCATGTTCAGCTCCCGTTTTTGCCATGGTGGTAACACTTCCTGTCCCAATATTATAACCGATCAGGAACAGTCCCGGACCGACCGCGCTGAGTCCAACTAAAATCTTTTTCAGGATTTTCATTATAGAGATGATAAATGGTGGGATTTATTCATCATACTTTTGATAGACAAGTACTCCGCTGACAAAAGTTTTATTTATCACCAATTCTGTATCATTAAGTGTAAATAGAATCAGGTCTGCCCTTTTTCCTTCGAGAATCTCCCCTACGTCATCGAGTCCAAGTACCCAGGCAGGATTTCTGCTGGCCATATTGATCGCACTCTCCAGACTGCAGTTTGTGAATCGCATCATATTACCAACACATTTACTTATCGGGGAGGCTGCGCCTGCCAGCACATTTTCGGCCGGGAACTTCACTACATCCGGAGTCAGGACTACGGTCCGCTCCCACCTCACATATTCACCAGGGGGAAGTCCGGCCAGGTCCACTGCGTCAGAGACAAGAATGGTCCGCTCGTCACCCTTTATTTTGTAAAAACTTTGAATCTCTTCCTGTGTAAGATGAAAACCATCGGCAATGATGCTAACAACAAGGCGATCCTCAGCTAATTGGGGCCAGAGGGGATTATGATGCCGGTTGATCATGTTCGCGCAACCATTGCCCAGGTGGTTAGATATGGAGGCTCCGGCATCAACCGCTTGTGCTATTTCTTCTGCATTTCCATTATGATGTGCAAGCGTAACGACAACTTCATCCTTAACACATTTTTCAATAAAGTCTATAGCCCCTATTATTTCCGGGGCGATGGCAACCATTATTATGCCATTATTGGCTGCATGCTGATATTCCATAAATTCCTGGTAATCAGGCAATCGAATATATTTCTCCAAGTGAGCGCCACGGAATCCCTTCTCCGGCGAAATGTACGGGCCCTCGAGGTGAAAACCGGGTATTGAGGCATTGATCATGGAATCCTCCAGGGCACGGGACAGTGACTCAAAACAATTTACAAGGTGTTCATGCCCGCTTGTAATAACAGTCGGTAAAAATGTTGTAACTCCTTTCGCCCGGAGAGCTTGCGTTACCTTACGTAAATCATCTGTAGTAATTTCGGGATTAGTAAAATCAATCCCCATGTATCCGTTAATCTGTATATCAATGAGTCCCGGAGCAATATATGGCAAGGTTGTTTCCCGGGATGAGGATAATGGATAAATCTTTAAAATCTTACCATCTTCAATTGAGACTGAAACCGGTTGTCCTGTTGAATATAATATACCTTCGATTGCCATATTGTCCTTGTTATCAGAACACTGCACGAAGGCTAAAATCAGCAATACTGAAAAAGCCGGAAGAATTCTCATGAATTATTATGAGTTGATCTTGGTTCTTTCTCTTTCCCGTATTTCCCTCCAGGCATCATTATTTTCTGGCGGAGGGATAATTTCTTTCGGATTTTTCTGCACCATTGAAAGGGCCTCCTCAGGACAGGAAGTAACACAGAGTCCACAACCAAAACAGTTTGTTTCAATTACGCTACAGATACCATTATTCATAACCAATGCATTGAACTGGCAACGGTCGAGACAGGTTTCACATCCGGAGCAGATATCTTCATCCACCCTGGTATAAAAATCTGAACGTGCCATGGAGTATTCATTCCCAAAATCCACCATGGTTCGGAGCACTCCACATGAGCATGTACAGCAGTTACAGATATAGTGTACTTCATTCTGTGCATTGTTGGTGGAATGAACCAAACCAGCTTTATTGGCTTCTTCGAGGATATCCAGGGCTTCCTCCTTTGATATGGCCCTGATATCATCAGTACGGTCGAAATGACCCGGCCGCGGAGAAAACGCCAGGCAATTCTCGACAGGATGACCGCATCCCTGGCCGATCAGACGCTGCTGGACCCGGCAGATACAATCAAGCACCCCCCATGATTTTGCCTCATCAATGTAACTGGATGCCTTCTCATAGTGCATCACATCAATATTCACGGGAATTGTTCTCTCAACGGGGATAATCCTGTGAACAGAAGGTTTGGCTAACATTACCATATAGAAGGCCTCTTTGTAGTAGGCTTCAAACAGCTCCGCAAATTCCTTATCAATCCTGGCATTCTGCTTCTCGTAGAATCCAACCACGAAGGGTATCAATCCGAAAGTAATACCTACTCCATCTTCCTTTTTCATATCAATCAATCCCTTTTTAACCATTCCGACGAGCATTGCTTTCACTTCAGGCTGCTCCAGGTTATTGTTTTCAGAAATGGTCTGGATGGTTTCAAATTTATGGCTCATCATTGAAGCCAGATGTGCCTCTTCCTCAGTGAAAAGCTTAGCCAGCAGCTTCAGCTCAACACCACTTTCAGTTGCAGGATATCCGTTAGGGATCTGGTCTAGTTTCTTTGCAAGCGCCTTATAGCAATCATTCATAATGAAAAATAATTTTCGATTGGCCTAAATATACATCAATCAGTCAATCCGTTGCCAGGTCTCTTCCAGTTCTACATCCCTTCCATTCAGCATAATTTTGCCTGTAATGTGCCATTTATCACCCTCCAACTTCGATTTGAATTCATTTGTTTGGTTAACCAGCTCCTGATTATAACCATATTTTACTACTTCTGTGTATGTTTTCCCATCGTAATAATATTTACCTGTGTGGCCGCGACCGCTTTCGGCACAAAATGAAAAATATCCTTTACTTAATACTTTTATTGAAGGATTCTCAAATTGGGTCCTTTCTACAGATGTGTCAGGTGTAACAAAATTTTGATATTTCATCTCCCATGCTCCGGCTAACTCGTTGTTCTTCTGGCAATAGCATGATAAAATAATGAATAACAATGCGGGTATTATGAATAATTTTTTCATGGCAATATTATTAAGATGTTGAGTCGGGCTTAGACTATAAAAATATTGGAATATTTGTACAATGTCAATTACATTTACATATTATTGTGACACAATGTTGAAGTTTTATAACATGTATAAGCTTTATTAATCATACCAATTAAACTATTTTCATTTAACAAATACAACTAATTCATTTTAACATGATCCGAAACTGCTTTATTATCAGCGTATTACTAACAATCATTTGTTCTTCTGGTGCATTTGGCCAACCGGAAGTCGTTATAGCCTTCGATCCCGGAAAAGGAAAAATGAGATGGCACAAAGCAGATCACAGGGCAGCTTGCTGGCTGGCAGCAGATGCCTGCAGGGCAGCAATGTGGCCACTCCTTTACGAAGGTCAGATTATCCACGAAAACCTGGAAGCCCACCAGGTCACCGAATATCTCCTTTATGATGGTTTTACTGAAGACTACGATACGGAGGTTGATATCACAGATTATTTTGAACAAAAAATCAATGCAAGCCTGAAATATGTGAGTCAGTTTACCTCCGGATGGTCGACCTATACAGGAACGGAGATCAGTCCCGAAGATGAAAAAGCGTTGCGCGACAGGATGAATCAGCGTGCTTTCCGCAAAGATGGCAGGATCTATGAGCAGATGCGATATTATAAAGGCCTGCCGGATGGGATTGGACGGTGATCTCCGTGAATCGTGAATCGTGAATCGTGAATCGAGGGTGTGTGGTTTGGGTACTGAGCATGTTACCTGCCCTCTGCTCAACTCCCACACTCATATTTAGCGATTCACGATTCACGGCTTAATACACTGGTCGGGTGCCAAGTCTGGTGGTTTTTGCACGGGCCAGAGTTTTTATCACTTTCATTTTCCGTTTAAATCCCTTGAATTCAACCCTTGCAATTGTTTCCTTATCCATCTTATCCACCTCTTTGACCAGATCAGTTACAAATCCTGCTACCCTGGGTAATCTCTCCTTTAATACCCAATGAAAATCATCTTCTTCATTCAATAAATACACCGGGTTACTGATTGCATTAACAACCGGGATACCGGCTTCATACCAGTCGCCCCCATCCGTGGGAGGATAATCACCAAGCGGACCCTCAGGTGGTAATAAGAATACCCGGTTTACCTGGTTCTCCTTCAGATTTTTCATTATTGCATCAACCATGGTTTGATTAAAAGGAATAAATATTCCGGTCCCTTCGGGCTCTCCACTTTCAATCAGGTTTCCACCTTTATCTTCAATTGCCTCTTTTGCTATGTGTTCCACGGTAATTTCAAGTGCCACATTCCTGACAATGTCATCCCTGTGTTTTTCGATGAACTGCCTGGTACCAATGGAACCATAGAAATGCCCAGCAGTAAACAGCACCAGAAGATTTCTTTTAAGGTTTTTCTGTTTTGCAAGATATTCCGCTATAGCCAGTATCACAGCACATCCCGATGCATCTTCAACGGGCGACATAAAGGGTGAATCGTGGTGGCAATGGATAACGACTGTTTCATCACTCCGGCCATGTATTTCACCCATTACATTATGGGTCACTGCCGGTTTCCTCGAACCCTCTATCTTCATCTTTGCCTTCATTCCATTTTTAGCCGCATCCCGAAGGAATGAACCATCATTGCGACTAACCCAGAATCCTGGAATAGGTTTATCCAGGATATCTTTCTCTTTGAATCCGTAGGGAGCATACATCCGATATGAACCGCCGGGCTGATCCTTTAATATCCCGATAAAGCCCACAGCACCCTTCTGGAAGGCTTTTTTATAAAAATGCCAGTTTATCCTGACCCAGGTAGCAGGATGGTCAATGTTATCCATATTGTCATCAGGATCATAAAAACCAAAAGAAAATTTACGAAGCAACTGGACATCCAGCTTTGGGAAGCATATATCTGTTACTACAATTTTCCCTTTCCAGTTACCTCCCTGTATAAACTTTGAAGGATCAGCATATACCAATTCTGCTTCAATGCCCTGTTCGGGTGTAAAAGCACAGTAAGGTATCCATTGTGCAGCAATATTTTGAAAACCGGTCCCATTAAATACATCAAACGAATGATTATGGCATTCCCAGGATTCAACTGTGATGGGCTCTTTTCGAACGTTTTCCAGACCAAATTCTTTAAGCTTTCCAAACAGGAATTCCTCGCACTTATGGTCTGCCGGGCTTCCTGCCCTCCTGGGGCCCAGGTTGGCCATGGCTTCTATCCAGTGGTACATAATATCCTGGTTATACTGATGGAAGGATGGTTGATCCATGTAGATTTGATTTTGTTATGTGTTGATAAGATCTTGTTAAAATCAAATTTATTCTTTTATTGCATGCAAGTCAATGCCTTCACCAAACTAAAACTGATCCCCCAACACCCCTGCCGGCAGGCAGGCAGGTACACCCGCGATTGCTCGCTTGCACAAGGCCACAGACACAACCTGTTCGCGGATGCTTCGCATTTCACGGTTTATGGATTTAACATTTATTTATCAGTTATTTAATTTATTCTTTTCTTAACTTGATGAATATTATATACTTTTGCCGCCTTGATTAAAATTAGAATTAAAATGCCTTTACAAAAACTAAGAAATATTGGAATTGCAGCCCACATTGACGCCGGCAAAACAACCGTTACGGAAAGGGTGCTGTTTTTCTCAGGATCCTCAAGAAAGATGGGTGAAGTACATGATGGCCAGGCAACCATGGATTTCATGAAACAGGAACAGGAAAGGGGGATCACCATTGCATCTGCCGCCATTACCTGTAAATGGGAAGATCACCAGATCAACCTGATCGATACACCGGGCCACGTAGATTTCACCATTGAGGTGGAACGCTCATTGAGGGTAATCGACGGCATGGTGGCTGTATTCTGTGCCGTTGGTGGCGTGGAGCCCCAAAGCGAAACGGTATGGAACCAGGCCGACAGGTATCGTGTACCCAGAATTGCCTTCATCAATAAGATGGACCGGACAGGTGCTGACTTTGATGATGTGGTATCGCAAATGAATAAATACCTTGATGCCAATGCAGTGCCCTTGCAAATACCCATGGGAAGCGAGGAGAACTTCACAGGGATGTTGGATATCATTAACTGCAAAGGATATGAGTTTCATGATTTTAAACGTGTCGAAATTGCCGTCCCTGAAGAATACCGGCCAAAATGTAAGGCAGCAAGAGAATTTCTGGTTGAGAAACTGGCCGATTTCAATGATGAGGTAATGGAATTATATCTTGAAGAGAAAGAAGTACCTTCTGGTCTGCTCAGACGGGCCACCAGGGAGGCCACACTGAAACTGCTTATCACTCCTGTTTTCTGTGGTGCAGCTTATAAGAACAAGGGAATTCAGCTGCTGCTTGATGCAGTGGTAAACTACCTGCCCTCTCCCATCGATGTTGGTGCAGTGGTTGGTATGGATGTGGATGACAAGGAAAAATCGCATACCCGTAATCCTTCCCAGAACGATCCATTTTCAGCTCTGGCATTCAAGATTATTCACGATCCGTTTGTTGGTCAACAAACCTTTGTCAGGATTTTCTCGGGAAAGCTGAAAAGCGGCATGCAGATAAGGAATTCAACCAAAGCTAAGAATGAGCGCATTGGACGTATCTTCAGGATCCATGCGAAGGAACGAGAAGAGATCAGTGAAGCTGGTCCCGGCGAAATTGTTGCACTGGTAGGCATGAAATTCACAAAAACAGGAGATACCCTTTGCGATCCGGATCATCCCTTATTCCTGGAATCAATTCACGTACCTCCTTCGGTAATTGAACTTAAGGTCTCCCCTGTCACCAGGAAAGACATGAGCAAGATGGGTGAAGCCCTGGGTAAGCTTGCAAATGAAGATCCCTCTTTCCACGTTCGGTTTGACTCTGAAACAGAGGAAACTGTGGTTTCCGGAATGGGTGAGCTCCATCTCGAAATCCTTGTGGACAGACTCAAGCATGAGTTTAGCCTTGAAGTGGAGACAGGTGAGCCTGCAGTGGCCTTGCGCGAAACCATTACCACAGAAATTGAACACTCATATAAATATGTTAAACAATCAGGAGGTAAAGGACAGTTTGCCCATACTGTTATGCGGATCGAACCCAATAATGGAAATGGTTATGAGTTTATCAACCATATTAAAGGAGGTCGCATACCTGCTGAATTTGTCCCTTCGGTGAGTAAGGGAATCGTTAAAACTATGAATGAGGGCATCCTTACAAAATTCCCTGTCGTAGATGTGAAAGTTGTGTTGCTGGACGGCAGCTTCCACTCCGTGGATTCATCCGATATGGCCTTCCAGACATGTGGTTCTATCTGCTTCCGTGAAGCCTTTAATAAAGCCAAACCTGTATTGCTTGAGCCGGTAATGAAAATTGAGATCAATACCCCGGATGAGTACATTGGCGATGTGATCGGCAACCTGAACAAGAAGCGGGGAAAGGTAGAGCAGATGCGAAGGTTCCGTAAAGGATCACAGAAACTCAACGGTTTTGTCCCCCTCATGGAGATGTTCGGATATGCCACACAACTGAGGAATATCACCAGCGGCCGCGCCAGTTACTCAATGGAATTCTATCAATACATGCCCCTGCCTAAGGATGTGCAGGAAGAGGTGTTGAAGAAAATGGAGAAAGAGAAAAGCTAGTTGCAGGTTACCTGAGTATTGACAGGATCAGGGATAAAAATGGTTTGATTTCAGAAAAAATAATTTGCTGGTATTCGGGGAAGGGCAACAGGAGGACTAACTGTCCCTGCTGGTATCGATGTGATGCTCCAGGTATTCGGCGATCTTTTCTTCGTACTCCTCCTTGATCATTATTAGCTGGATAATGGTGCGCTGCAGAATACGCAGCCTTTCAGACAAATCGTGATACTCGTTTTCAGTACGAATCTTATCAATATGGGAAGCAGGATCTGTCATCATGTACTTAAAGAAGCTTGTTAGATGATAGGTCCGCATTTATTGTTCCATTCTTTATATATCATTATAATACAACTAATTAACTGCAATAGCAAGCTGCAAATCATGTACGATTTCAAGAGATTATGTACGAATTCGCACATTCATTAATGTCCTCAAAACTTCCAGAAATATTATCTTTATAACAGAATATCAGAAATGGCAAAGTCTTTTCAATTATCCATATTAATTATTTTATTCTGCCTGACAGACGGGATGGTAGTTGCTCAGTCAGACAATAATCAATCTTTTGGACAACTGGCCCTGGTGAACAGAATGGATTCGACCAAAGTAAAATTCATTCGAGCGGATAAATCCATTAAAATCAGGATGCTGGATGGTCGCAGATTAGATGGACACTGGCATTTGTCAGATGAACAGACGATGGTGGTTGGTGACAAGGTCATCCCGATGAAAGAAATTTACAGCCTGGCTGGCTATGTGCAAACTGATTCAAAAGATAAAACCCTTGGGGCAGGTCTGATCATGCTATCTGCAGTGGCATCGGCATATCCGGCATACCTTATTTTCAGTGGTTTCGCCCTGGGGCAACCACAGGCTGTTTTCGTTGGAGCTACAATAATATTCCTTGATCTGTTCCTGGCCTATGCAGGAGCCAGTCTGATGGGTATTTACTCCAGACGGTTTAACAGGTTAAATTGGGATATCAGAATAGATTATAAACTGAATCAAACGCTCATAATCCCTGGTGAGCTGCCATCGTTACAGCCTGACTGGTAAATTACTTGGGGTGTTGGTTTTTCAGTTGTTCCCAAATACCTCTTTTTCATCCAGAAATCCATCTGCGATTACAGTTATCCGGATGTTTTCCTCTCCAACAGGAACCATAGAAGGCAGCAAGATAGAGGGTACCATTTTAAAACCATTGTTTATAGTCGTGAGTGTATTCGGAATGGCCTGATCCTGGGCCAGCAAAACTGCAATTTGAGCAGTTGAGGAAGCGAGTGATTCAATTAGCTTATAAACGGTCATGGTCTGGGTACCCTCGACTATTCGTTTGCAGGCATCCATTTGTGCATCCTGTCCTGATAACAGTACATCTTTTCCCAAGCCATATTCAGCGAGGGCGCGGGCAGCTCCTCTTGAAAGCTCGTCGCTGGAGGAGATAATAGCATCCAGCTTATCGCTCTCTTCAAGGTATTGTTTAATCACCTGGTATGCGTTATCCGGAAGCCAATCATCAATGTTTACATCCAATACTATCCGGATGTCCCCCTTGACAATCAGGGGTTGCAGAATATTCATCTGACCTATTCTCAACTGGTTGGTATTGTTGTCCTCCGGAGCTCCACCCAGAATGGCATATTTACCCACAGGCTTGATCTTGGTAAGGTATTCAGCCTGAATTTCCCCAATCCTGATATTGTCGAAAGATAAATAGCAGTCTAAATTACAGTTCTTAATAATCCTGTCATAGGCAATCACATGAATGCCTCTGGCCTTGGCATAATCCACGATAATGCCGGCAGATTCACTGTTTACCGGGATGATAATAAGGACATCCAGCTTCTCCCCGTCAATCATTTCCTTGGCCTGCTTCGCCTGTTGATTTTCACTGCCCAAAGCTTCCCTGACAATGACTTTTGCTCCTTTTAACTCAAGTTGCTGTGTCAGGTACATAATGTCTTTAGTCCATCTTTCATGAGAGGGGCCCATGCTTATACCAACGATGGCAGATTCATCTCCGGAGCAGCAGGTGATCAATATGGATAACAGAAAAACAGAAACCAGGTTAAGAATTGAGGTTTTCATGGTGATGAGATTTAAGTTAGTATAGGGTGAGAATATTGAGAATGATGTAAAGTTATAATATATTAGAAAGATTAACAATTGAAAAAGAAGGTGCGAGTGTTGGGTGGGGTACAAGAAGGAATTCTGTTAAAAAAAATATTGATCCCCGCTTTATGATTCTGGAATTATTTTATTCTTTTACCTTGCCTCAAACAGGAATTGGAAAGAAATGTATGCAGTTGTCGATATAGAAACCACAGGGGGAAGTCCCAGGACAGAAAAAATCACTGAAATTGCTGTATATATTTTCGATGGTAAGAAAATCATTGATGAATTCATCAGCCTGGTTAATCCTGAAAAGCTTATACCCTATTTCATCACGTCATTGACCGGTATCAATAATGAAATGGTGGCTGATGCGCCCAAGTTTTATGAAATTGCTAAACAAATTGTCGAATTAACTGAAGATAAAATCCTGGTGGCTCACAATGCCAGTTTCGACTATAAGTTCATCAAGAGCGAATTTAAAAGCCTGGGATTCGATTTCATAAGAAATAATTTGTGCACCCTGCAGCTTTCCAGGAAACTTATCCCGGGTCACAGGTCGTATAGCCTGGGAAAGCTGTGCGGTGATCTGGGGATTAAAATAGAGAACAGGCACCGGGCAGCCGGAGATGCCCTGGCTACTGTTGAATTACTTAAGATCCTGATGAAACAAAGCAACCAGGAAGGAGCGGAAGATGTTTTGGCTGCTTCTGCCCGTCCCAACCTGAAAAACCTGCATCCCCAACTTGATCAGGCGTATCTCGATAATATTCCTGAAGAAACCGGGGTTTATTATTTTCTGAACGACCAGCACCAGGTGATATACATTGGCAAAAGCAAGAACATCCGGAAACGAATTTTGAGCCACCTGAGTAATAATGCCTCCAGGCGATCTATTGAACTCAAGGAAAGCATTGCGCAGGTCGAGTATGAACTCACCGGCAGCGAACTTGTAGCCCTGCTGGTGGAATCGAGTGAAATTAAAAAGCATTCCCCCTTCTATAATCGGGCGCAGAAGCGGAAAACAATGCAATACGGGCTGTACTCCTTCAAGGATGAAAATGGTTATATGAACCTTAAAATCGATAAAACATCGGGACGTGCTAACGAAACACCACATACATGTTTTACCGCAAAATCAGAAGCCACCTCCATACTCTCAAAATTATCTGAAAGACATTGGCTGTGCCAGAAACTTTGCGGTCTGTATGAAACAGACGGGGCCTGCTTTCATCATGAGATCAGGCAATGCAACGGGGCATGTGTGGGAAAGGAATCGGCTGCAATATATAACAACCGGGTTACCAAGGCTATCGGGACCTTTTATTATGAAAATAAAAATTTCCTGATCATTGATAAAGGCAGGATTAACACGGAGCGATCTGTTGTCCAGGTGGAACAGGGAAAGTATATCGGATTTGGTTACCTCGATGTGGATGAATCATACCTGCACATGGAATCTTTTCTCGATTGTGTGAAAATTTATGAAGACAACAGGGACATTCACCAGATTATAAAAACCTACATGAATAAAAACAATGTAGAGAAGATAATCAGGTATTAGTTATTATTATTTACCCGGGCAGGGTCGCGGCCCGGGTAATTGTTTTAAGAAAGCAGTTTATAAAGTTTTTGAACCAGACCATCGATATTCTCCCTTGTCTCTTCGTCAAAATCCTCAAGGCTGAGCTTGTTGTTCTGCATGTCAAGGACAAAGCTCGATGCCAGCATATTTCTGGATAGGTTATTGTTCTGGATATATTCAGAGTTCGACTCCGTGATACCAACCCGCTCGTGCAGGATAAAATTCTTAAAATCGATAGTGGAGAAAAGATCTTCAATGTTATACACCTCCTCCATCTTAATCAGCTTTTTGGCGGCTTGTTTTTCATCATTATTGAACAAATTGGCTTTCAGGTCGTTATACACCAGGTTTCCAGACTGGTCATCATCAAGTAAAACAAAATAATCGAGTTTCCAGCCCAGCAGGAGGTAGACTAAAGTAGGTACATTCAACACATCTGTAGCAGGCAGAAAGTATATTTCCTTTTTAAAATCAATCAGGGAAAAGAATGATTTTAAATAGTGGTAGGTTGGCATATCTTCCACTATGACGTTATTTTTCTTTTTCACAAACTGGTGGTCACTCATTTTGGTTCCCATCAGGGTGTATATAGGTGAAAGGGTATCCGTAGAGGCTTCATTTAACGATTTGGCATTGTAAATTACCGTTTCACTCTTCATATCATCCTCAACTGCCCGCTGCACAGCAAGCAACCTGTACAATTTGTTCATGTTGATCAGGTGAGGTGAATGGGTTGTGTAGATAATCTGGATGTTCTCCTTGATGTCTTCAAAAACTTTCAAAACATCTTCCTGGGCCCTTGCATGCAGACTTAAGCCCGGCTCATCGATCAGGAATACCCTGCCCCTGTCGCTATATTCAAGGGCACTCGCCTTTAATTCGAGATAAAATGAAAGGAACCACCTTACTCCCCTGCTTCTCTGCTTGGGATACAATCTATCCTGATCGTCTTTAATCCAGAATTCAAGATAAGGACGTCCTACCTTTTCAGGATTATTGACATCGTAATGTTCGAGCTCAAAATTTATTTTAATCTTGTTCTGCTTGCCTATGCTCTGACGCCAGTAATCCTGAAAATCAAGGGTAATCTCATTATTCAGCTTTTCGATTTTTTGCTTCATGATCCGGCTGCTCTGTTCGTCAAAAAACCTTTCGCTCAGACCAGCAATTGTCAAAAAGTTTCGGGCTGCCTTGTATCCTTCAACATGGGCAAAATCATCAAAAATATCATCCAGGTCGATCCGGTTTGGCAGCAGACTGCTGAAATCCTCAAACAATTCAATCGCAGGAATATATTTAAATGATTCAGCAGCCAGTTCTTCCAGTGTATAGTATGATAATTGCTTCTCAATCTCCTTTTCTACCAAATCTTCAGCATCCCGCGGATCCATTCCTTTCAGTATCCTGGCCGTTACTGCTTTCCTGAAGGATACTGTATATGTCCCTTTCTCAACTTTGGCTTTGTATTCATTGTATTCCGCATTGACCGTATTTAAGCGGGTTCCCATTCGTCTCTTCTCCCGGCTTTCAGATATTTCTTCATAGTGGTATTGCAAACTCTTCTGTTCTCTCTGTACAGAATCAAATTTCTCACGAAAGCCCTCTAATTCAGCGGATGCATCCATGCACCACTGTGCAAACCTGGCCTTTTCAGACAGCTCATTCGCTCTGGCCGACTTAACCTCAATTCCCTTTTCAATCTTTTCCAGGTGCTTTTTCGATCTCTCATATTCCATGATCACCTTATCCAGTACCTTTTTATTCTCCGGTCCCGGATTTCGCTTAAAAGCTTTCTGTGCCTTTGATTTCCTTGAATTAAGGATATTCAGTTCTTTTTGCACCAGGGTTTTATCCTTTACCGCTTTACTGAAATCCTTTTCTGCTTTTTCGGCATCATCGATAATCCTGATGGAATCTTCTTCCGTCCGGTGCTCAAATTCGGCTTTTTCCTTCTCCAATTCCCGGAAGTATTCAGCTATCTTTTCATCCCCGAATGACAGATAGTTTGACCTGTCGGCTGCCCAGGTCCTGACGATGGTGATCAAACCGGTCTCTTCAACGCGCTGAATGACCTTTTCAGGTATCCTTTTGTCATTTAATATTGATTTTAAATTCTTAGTCTTTGCCTCAAAGGAGCATGAAACAACCGGCAGGGACAGATCGGAACGTAATATGTCTTCAGTAATATCGCCTGTGTAAAAGCTGTATAATCCTTCCAGGATTGAGGTTTTACCTGATTCATTCTGCCCGATGATACCCGTAATATTGTCTGAAGCAACATCGTGCCAGCCGGTATCTACTATCGACCTGAAATTTTTTATCCTGAATCGCTTGAAAAACATGAATTTTATATTTTCATACCAATGACCAGAACATCATCTACCTGCTCCACATCACCCATCCAGCGGTTGAATTTCTTATCAAGCAGCTCCCTTTGTTTCTCCATTTTCTGTTTGTTAATACTCAGGAGAAGCTCTTTGAACGGACCATAACGGAATTTCTTCTCTTCTGGTCCGCCAAACTGGTCCGCAAATCCATCAGAAAAAAGATAGATATGGTCACCCGGCAGTATAGGTAGCTTATGGTTTGTAAATGAGGTTTCGGTAAGGAAGGATATTCCAATGGGCATTTTATCTCCCCTGACCTCAATCAATTCATCATTCCTGATTAAATATAACGGATTAAAGGCACCTGAAAACTGTAATTCCATTTGATCCAGGTCGATCACACACATGGCAATGTCCATTCCATCCTTGTGCTCGCTCCTGGTACCTGTCTGATGAAGGGTTTTCATTACACTTTCGCGCAGTTTATTCAAAATACTACTTGCCTTCGGGATACATTTACTTACAATTTCATTCAGAAAAGAGATCCCGAGGATACTCATAAAGGCGCCGGGAACTCCATGTCCGGTGCAATCTGCAGCTGCTACTGCCACAACCGAATTCTTTTTATGGATCCAGTAGAAATCACCACTCACAATATCCCTGGGTTTGAACAGAATAAAATTATCCGAGAAGAAGTTTGCAAACGCCTGTTCGTCAGGCAATAAGGCAGATTGTATAGAACCGGCATAACGCAGACTTTCCTCCAGTTCCTTCTGCTGGAATTCAATCTTGTCTTTCTGTTCACTGATCTTCGCGATCAGGTCCTGCTCAAATGTAATTTCCTTATAGTAATCCATATCCCTACCTTAAGGAGCAGGTAAAATTAAAAAATATCATGAATATTATGAAACCTTTGACAAATGGTGGATTGCTTTACATAAAAAAATCAATGTCCGGGGTACTTAAAAATACGATCAGGACCGAAAAAATGAGTTTTGGCAAAGATTTTGCATTTCAATAGTCAGAATAACTTTAAATTAATAAAAGCCATGAAAAAACTTATTTTCATATCGATCCTTTCACTGGTCTTCATGGCTGCTGGCGCTCAGAGGACATCAAGAAGCGGAAGTAGCGATCAACGCAGCGATGAAAGCAAAAAAAGTGAAATGACCGTCAGACGGTCTTCGGATCAACAGAGCAGGTCGTACGATAATCGTCAGAATGAGAACAACAGAAGTGCGACATACGGAACCAGGAGTAACACTGGAGATAACAACAGATCGGGCAACGGGATTACAACCGAAAGAATAAATAATCGCAGAACCGATGTGCATAAGAACATTACACAGGACAAAGCGATTACTTATGAGTCCAGAAGGGTAAATTCCACAACTGGCAGGTCTGACAACGCCTATAACAATAATAAGAATGAAGGCCAACGCAAGGTATATCATACACCTAACAGGACTGAATACCACAGGCAGGTTACCAATGTTAACAGACCCAGGTCGATTGAATACAGAAGGGTTTACTATGCATACCGCGCACCGGTTTACACACACGTTGTCTGGACCAACCAGATGTACAGGGAATACAGATTGATCTATCCCGAATACAGGTACTGGTACTACCCCGTAGGGTACAGAATTAACACCATCTCAGCATATGATGCAGGTTTCTATATCGGAGATGTGATGAATGTATATGGCAGGGTAAATGATGTCTGGTACAACAGTAGAACAGATGAATATTTCCTTCACTTCGGTGCCCCCTATCCATATCACGACTTTACCGTGATCATCCCTGGCAGGAAAGCCAGACACTTTGCAATACATCCTGAATTCTTCTTTGAAAACAGGTATATATGGGTAACTGGATTAATCAGCCTGTATGATGGCAATCCAGAGATGATGATAAGAAAAACACATCAGATAAATTTGTATTAAGAAATTACACGGGAAGTGTATATAGCAAAGGGAGCGGCATAAGCTGCTCCCTTTTTATTTGCGTAATAGTCTCGCAGCATCATTATCCAGGTACCACTCCAGTTTTCCATGAATTGGATCTACCAGGCCGGCAGGAAACTTCAACCTCTCTCCTTTCTCTAATATCCTGGCCAGGACAGCCGACTTCTCCTTCCCTGTAACAAGAAAGAATATATTACTGGCATTATTGATCACTTTCCCTGTGAGGGTAATCCTTTTTTGTCCTGTTTCCGGGTGAGTTCCAACATCACATAATTCAGAGGAATGAAAAAGTTCCATTTCATGCGGAAAAATAGATGCGGTATGCCCGTCAGCTCCCATCCCAAGTATCACCAGATCAAAGCACGGAAAATCATTAGAAAAGGGCACCCGGTCAAGGATTACTCTTTCATATCTTATCGCTTCCACTGCAGGATCCTCCTCCCCTTTCATCCTGTGAACATTATCTTGTGGTAAGGACATATAACGCAACAGGGTTTCATAGATCATCCCGTAATTACTTTCCGAGTGGTCGGGAGGAACGCATCGCTCATCGACGAAATAGAAATGTACATGGTCCCAATGTCTCGGATCCTGGTAAAGTGATGCGATATGTTCGAAAAGGATTTTTGGGGTTCGCCCACCAGAGATGGCTATATAAAAGGGTTTTTTCCGAATGACTGAATCCTTCAGCATGTTCAGGACCTTTTCAGCCAGGACTATGGAAATTGTCTCAGGATTTTGAAATATATATTTCTTTTGATTTTTCATATTGTGCAAATGTGATCAGTGATCGGTGATCAGAGGGTGTGAGGTGTGGGGACTGTGGACTGAGGACTGTGGACTACTACAATTCACAGTAGATCCCATCATCCGACAGGTTCTTACAGGGGTAGCGCCAGGCCAGGCCCTGGCCCTCTATCAGGCCGTCCGCTTCTTTCGGTCCCCAGGTACCAGCCGGATAGCCATATAATGGATTATTTTTGTTTGACTTCCAGTCTTCCAGAACCGGCTGAACAAATTTCCATGCAGATTCTACTGCATCACCCCTGGCATAGAGTGTAGAGTCACCCAGCATACAATCGAGTAATAGTCTTTCATACGCGGCAGGGAGGTATGCTTCAGACAGACTTGAATAATGAAAATCCATATTTACATTCTGAACCTGGTAACCCGCCCCCGGCACCTTCATGCCAAATTTCAAAAGAAGTCCTTCATCCGGCTGAATCCTGATAATCAATTGGTTAAAACCATCTGTCGATTCATGTGGTCGGCAAAAAATGTGATGCGGGGTAGACTGAAAATGGATGACTATTTCAGTAACTTTCGTTGGGAGAAACTTTCCCGTACGTATATAAAACGGAATGCCATTCCATCTCCAGTTATCGATGAAAAATTTCATCGCAACATAAGTTTCTGTTCTTGATGCAGGATCAACTCCTTTCTCCTGCCTGTATCCTTTAACCTGGTTTCCCTTCACCATTGCCTCCGAATATTGACCACGGATTATGTTGCTCCTCACATCATCCTGGCTGAGCGGTCGCAACGATTCGAGGACCTTCACCATTTCATTCCGTATCGACCTTGAATCAGCCCATACAGGTGGTTCCATACCTACCAGGGCAACCAGTTGGAGCAAATGATTCTGCAACATATCACGAAGTGCTCCCGATTGATCATAATAACCTCCCCTGCCCTCAACACCTATATTCTCGGCAGATGTAATCTCAACATGATGAACATAATTCCTGTTCCATATGGGCTCAAATATCCCGTTTGAGAACCTGGTGACCATAATATTCTGAACTGTTTCTTTTCCCAGATAGTGGTCGATCCGGTATACCTGCTCCTCATCAAATATCCCTAAAATACTTTTATTCAATTGCTTACTGGTCTCCAGGTCATACCCGAATGGTTTTTCCACGATTATTCGTCTCCATCCCTTCTCATCCGTCCTGGCCAGACCGACCGCGCCAAGATTCTTTGCAATCGGGGTGTATAGGCTGGGCGGTGTTGCCAGGTAAAATATGACATTTCCATTGGTCTGATTGGACTCATCAAGTTGAGATATTTTATCTGCCAGTGAATTATAGTCTTCCGGATCGGAAGTATTCAGGGATTGATAGGATAGGCGAAAAAGAAATCCCTGTATCAGTGGATGATCTTCTTCCTTCAAATCGACAAAACGCCGGATCGCCTGATCCATTTTTTCCCGGAAGGTATCGTCTGAATGCTCTGTCCTGCCAAGCCCCAGGATAATAAATCGCTCCGGCAACAACTTTTGCATCTCAAGACGGAACAATGCCGGGATTAACTTTCTTTCAGTGAGATCCCCGGATGCACCAAAGATTACCAGAATTTGATTTTCTGCTTTTTCCATCGATAGGGAGGATTACCCAAACTTATTTATAACCGATTCCAGCTTTTTAGTTATCTCCCCTGCGAATTCAACCAGTTCGTTGCCAAGTATCCCCTTCATCGATTCCTGGGGATTTATGGCAGAAATCTCCGTCCCGTCGTCGGTTTCCTGAACGATTACGTTACATGGGAGAAGTGTACCGATCTTGTCATCCATGGTCAGGGCCTGGTGGGCAAACACAGGATTGCAGGCACCCAGGATGGTGTATTTTCTGAAATCAACATCAATTTTTTGCTTCAGGGTATTCTTAACATCTATGGTGGTTATTACACCGAAGCCTTCTTTTTTTAATTCTTCAGTAACCTTGTTAATGGCATCCTGGAAAGGAATGGTAGTCCGGATAGTAATATAGTAGCTCATAGTTAAAATTTTTATGAAAAGTACATAAAGATAATTAACTCCGGGGTAAAAAATATGTTAAATCAGGATTTGTCCGGAAAGGCTATTCTGCTTCAAGAATCACACTCGAGCGGTCGATGCTGTAAGCTGCGAAAAATCCCAGGGCACCGTTACTGATGTTCGACATTATATTGGCCGGGGGGCCGCTGAACATTGGAGTATGGTAAAACACTTCGCTTTGGGCTTCCATAATATACTGGTAATACTCCTCCGTAATTCCGTTTAACTCAAAGGTCACTGTATCACCTGGCAGCAAGACCTCACTCTCTTCATCCTGATCAAGGAACTGGCTGGGTATACCATAAGTATAGCTGCCGTTAAAGAATTCATCGCTCTGGACTATCAGCTCACTCAATGTATCTGTCAGCAGCGTGTTGTTTATATAAACCTTAAAAGCGTAGTAATTGGTTTCAGGAGGATCCCATGCGTATACAAGGACCTGGTAGATCTTAAAGTGCGGTGTTTCCATCAATTCAAGTCCAATGGAGTCCATTCTGGCCACAGGATGAAGTTCTGACTCAGAAGTATATTCTTCATATACCCCGTCGGCATCAATATCCACCTGGCTGATAAGCAGCGTATAGGTTTTTCCCGGTATTCCATGGTAGTCCGGTTCTGTCAGATACAGACCCTTTTCAGATTCGCTTTCTGTTAGCTCAACGATCTGATCACCATCATCAATCCTTACCAATGCGTCACTGATCCGGTCAGCAGGTTTATTAGCAAAATAATCGCCCGAAAGGCTGAGTTTAACAGAATGTGTCATTGTATCGGTGGTCAGGTATCCCTCCACCACCAGCCGCGTATAGGTGCTATCGACCTCCACTTCGATCCTTTCGGTGCACCTCCAAAGAAGAGCTGCGATTGTGAGTGATAATATTATAATTTTAGTTGGTCTCATTTACTGAAATTTAGTTCCAAGTTCCAAGTTGCAGGTTGCAGGTTGGTGTGGGCACAGGGGGTTGTGTGTATTTCTTCTATTTCGTAAATCAAAAATCGTTAATCATTATTCTGAGATTCTGTTTCCGATCCCTAAAAGTTAAAATTAAACGTTAAAGCTGGTATGATCGGGAAAAGATAAGTCATCTCCGCATAGGTAACATTCGGATCGGTTTCGTCCTGGACAAAATTTATGGCCCATGCATTTTTCCTGGCATACAAATTATACACAGACAAATTCAGGTCATAGTTCCATTTCCTTCCCGGCTTTTCTTTCGATTTAAGTGAAACGGACATATCCATCCGGTGATAATCAGGCATCCTGTAGGCATTCCTGTCGGAATAAACAGGAGCAATATTACCCATGTATTCAAACCTCCCGGTGGGAAAGGTAACCGGCAATCCTGAACTGTAGATCCAGTTGGCTGATACCCAGATCCTTTCCGTTATCTCATAATTCGCGACTATAGCGAAATCGTGAGGCTTATCGTAAGGTGCAAGATAGGGTTTGCCATTATTTATTTCCGGAATTGTCCTGGTAGTTTTCGAATGAGTATAACTGACCCATCCGGTTATTTTTCCCCGGTTTTTCCTGACCAGTAGTTCTAGGCCTTTTGATTCAGCTTCGCCATACCTTAATTCTCCTTCAACGTATCGATTCAGCAATAACATCGCATGATCCTTAAAATCGATGGCATTATCCATCTTTTTATAATAGACCTCTACCGACGCTTCCAGCATGTCATTGAAGAAATTACGGAAATAGCCCACTGCCACCTGGTCAGATAACTGGGGAAGGGTATTCGGGCCTGACGGGAACCATACATCCAGCGGTGTGCCTGCTGTGGAGTTTTGCGCCAGGTGCACATACTGGCTGGTCCTTGAATAGCTGGCCTTAAATGAAGACTGGGGATTAATTATAATGGTGGCAGCTATCCTGGGCTCAAGCACGTGGTATGAATTATAAAACTCTCCTCTTCCGTACCTGGTTGAATCAACAATCTCGTATGCATCGTTAAACTCATATACAAGAGCGCCACCGATGTTGTGAAAGGTGCTTAACCTCAATCCGTATTTCAACCTGAGCCATTCGCCGGCAGCCTGTTCGGATGAGACATAAAATCCATTTTCCAGGGCATACATGTCAGGAAGTTTGAATTCGGTAAGCATGGATTCTTCACCCAGTCCCCTGGCACTTCCCGGCTGGAATTTATGGAGTATTGAATTGGCTCCGAAACGAAGGGTCAATTCTGGAGTAAGGTAATAATTGAAATCGGCCTTTACATTGTAGTCTATCATGTGGGATGTCCATTCGAACGAATTGGCTTCACCTTCAGGAGATCCCAGCAGGTAATCATAATTACTCCGGATGACAGTAAAATTGCTGAACAACCTGGATGAAAACAGGTGATTCCACCGAAAAGCCTGGGTATTGTTGCCAAACTGCATCCCGGCAAACTGGTTCTCAAATACATCCCTGCCCATATATCCCGATAAAAAAATCCTGTTCTTCTCATTGATGATATGACTGGCCTTTGCGTTCAGATCGTAGAAATATAATTTGCTCTTTCTCACCATCTCATCTTTGGCAAAGGGAAGAAACAGATCGGCATAGGTTCGCCTGCCTGAAACCAGGAATGAGGTTTTATCCTTTATGATCGGTCCTTCTAAAGTAAGCCTGCTGGATATGGTACCAATACCACCCGATCCCGAAAATTTTTTCAGGTTTCCATCCTTCATCCTCACATCCAGCAGGGAAGAGAGTCTTCCGCCATATGCGGCTGGAATATCTCCTTTATATAGCTTGACATCCTTGACGGCGTCGTTATTGAAAACAGAGAAAAAGCCCATCAGGTGAGATGCATTATAAACCGTTGCCTCATCGAGCAGGATCAGGTTCTGATCAGGATTACCTCCTCTTACACTAAATCCCGATGCCCCTTCACTGGTTGCCTGAACACCCGGTAACAACTGAATTGCCTTGATTACATCCACCTCACCCATCAGGGCCGGTATTCTTTGAATTGTTTTAATGGGCAGCTTATTCACGCTCATCTCGACACTGTTGATGTTTGCTTTCTTGCCCTCGGCGTATACCGTAACTTCGCCGAGTTCACTGATCTGCTCATCCAGTGAAATATTGACGGTATGATTTTCATTCAGCTGAACAGCCATCAGCTGTGACTGGTAACCGACATAGGAAAAAACGAGTTCATAATCGCCGGGATAAAGACTGACAGAATAAAATCCATATAAATTGGTCACAGTACCTTTATTCAGCTGTTTAACCAGGACAGAGGCACCGATCAGATCTTCGCCGGTGTTCGCATCCCGGATATGCCCGCTGACAGAATAGCGCAATTCACTGTCGTCATCTCCATAAACCCATCCCGAAAAAAATAAAAATGATATGAATAATATATATGAAAGAAATCGCATGATATTTTTTAAAAACTGTTCAATTCAATAGACAAATAACATTCCAAAAAGTTGTAATCCGGTACAAAGATTTTCTTAAATATTGGTTAATTGAATATTAAATCGACCAGTGAAGGATACTAACCGGTGATCAGTGATCGGTGATCGGTGATCGGTGATCGGCAGGAAGTCCTCGAGCTGCCAGTCTACGAATCTGCAAATAATAGCCTGAAAGTCTAAAAGTCAACAAGTTAACCCCCGAACCTACTAGTATCTCGCAACTCTTCTTTACAACTTGTAACCTGCAACTTTTAACTTGCAACCTCTTTTAGTAATTATTTGCCAGGTAATCTTCCAACCAATCCCCTACCTGCGAGGTGGAATAGTTATTTTGCGGATTAATATCGGAAGTGACGATCCCGGCTTCAAGGGCGGCGTTGACTGCTCCTTTAATTTTTGATTCGGCCCCATGCAGTTTCAGGTGCCCCAGCATCATTCCCATCGAGAGGATCGTTCCAAAAGGATTGGCAATATTCTTGCCGGCCCCTTCTGGATATGAACCGTGGATTGGCTCAAATAAAGCCGTACTTGAACCCACTGATGCAGAAGGCAGCATTCCAATGGATCCGGTTATGACAGAAGCTTCATCAGTAAGGATATCACCGAACATATTTTCTGTAAGTACCACATCAAACGATGCAGGATTTTGAATAATGCGCATGGCGGCGGCATCTACAAACATAAAATCAAGTTTCACACCGGGGTAATTTCCCGCCATTGACTGGATTGTTTCCCTCCATAAACGTGAAGTTTCAAGGACATTGGCCTTGTCAACGAGGGTTAACTTGCCACGCCGTGCCAGGGCAGCTTCAAACGCCATTTCGCCTATCCTCCTGATTTCATAGGCAGTATAGTTGCAATGATCGTAAGCCTCAGTACCATTTTTTCGCCTGCCTTTTTCCCCGAAATAAATACCACCTGTTAGTTCACGGTAAACCACGAAGTCAACACCTTTTACCAGGTGATCCTTGAGTGGTGAGGCCTGGTTCAGCAAATCGTATGTAGCAATGGGGCGTATATTGGCGAACAATCCAAGGGTTTTCCTGATCTTCAGTAATCCCTGTTCGGGTCTTACCTTTGCCTTCGGATCCATATCATACTTCGGATGCCCGACGGCTCCCATCAGAACTGCATCCGACCTTTTACAAATAGCAATGGTCTCATCCGGAAGGGGATTGCCTGTCTCATCGATTGCAACGGCCCCGATAAGGCCTTTTTCCAGTTTAAAAGATACTCCCTCCTTTTTTTCAATCACTTTCAGCAGGCGAAGCGCCTGATTGATCACCTCAGGGCCAATTCCATCTCCCGGTAATACCGCTATATTAAATTCCATTTATTAAAGATTGTTCTTTTCAATTATGTTTAGCATTTTCTCAGTGGCTTTAATGGCTGCTTCTGTCTGGTCTGCTTCCAGACCTTTGGTTTTGAATTCTTTATCCTTGTAACTCCAGGTAATTACTGTTTCTACCAGTGCATCTGTCTTTCCCCCCGGAGGAATGGTAACCACATAATCATTAAGTACCGGCCGGTCCTTACCCAATTTTCCATACACCTTCCATAAGGCTTTCATAAAAGCATCATACTGGCCGTCACCCACCGAGCTTTCTTCATGACATACCCCGTTAATCTCAACACACAGGTTTGCCATTGGCCGTAAACCATTGGAAACAGTCAGGGCATAACTACTGATTTTTATAGGCCTTTCATTGTTACTGATGCCACCGAGTACATCGGATATGATGTAGGGTAAATCTTCGGTAGTGACCTGCTTCTTTTTATCACCAAGCGCAATCACCCTTTCGGTAACCTTTTTCATGGATTCAGGGTCGAGCTCCAGGCCAAGTTCTTCAAGATTCTTTTTGATATTTGCCTTTCCTGATGTCTTGCCCAGGGCATATTTGCGAACTCTGCCAAAACGTTCCGGCAGCAGGTCGTTAAAATAAAGATCATTTTTGCTGTCCCCGTCGGCGTGTACCCCGCATGTCTGGGTAAATACATAATCACCGATCACCGGCTTATTGGACGGGACACGGATACCTGAAAACGATTCAACCAGGCGGCTGATCTTTGTAAGTTTAGTTTCATCCACACTGTTTTCAACCTTTAAATGATCATTCAGTATTCCGATAACTGAGGATAATGGCACATTCCCCGCTCTTTCACCCAATCCGTTAACTGTGGCATGCAATCCATGAACCCCTGCCCTGACTGCTGCGAAACAGTTGGCAACGGCCAGGTCATAATCGTTGTGTGCATGAAAATCGATGTGTAAACCAGGGTACCTGTCGAGCATGATCTTACAAAAATCATATGACTCCTCCTGGTTCATTATACCCAATGTATCGGGAAGCATTAATCGCTTATAACCTGTATCCTTCAGGTTATCAACAAGATAAAAAACATAATCTCTTGAATTCCTCATGCCATTTGACCAGTCCTCAAGATAGAGGTTGACCTCAATTCCGATAACCTGGGCATACTCAATTGATTTTTTTATGTCGCTGATGTGCTCATCAGGTGTTTTGCCCAACTGTTCTTTTACATGCTTTAGTGAACCTTTTGTCAACAGGTTCACCACCCTTGCCCCGGCAGTGTGGATCCAATCGAGTGATTTTACCCCGTCCACGAATCCGAGTACTTCGATTCGATCAAGGAGTTTACGCTGTTTGGCCCAATCGGTAATTTTCTTTACAGCCTCATATTCGCCATCCGAAACCCTGGCAGATGCAATCTCAATGCGATCTACCTTCACTTCTTCCAGCAAAATTTTTGCAATGCTTAGCTTTTCAAAAGCATTGTATGATACCCCGTTGGTTTGTTCCCCATCCCGCAGGGTTGTGTCCATTAATTCCACTCTCATAGTTTCCCTCCTTTACCTGCTGTTTTCAAATGCCACTATTTTGTCTTTCACACTTATCAAATAATCAATATCGTCATGTCCGTTGATGAGACAATTCTTTTTATAGATATTCACATCAAATGGTTCTGCTTCGCCAGTACTCATTAAAGTGATTTTCTGGTTCTCCAGATCCACCCGGATCAATTCTGCGGGATTATCCTGCACTTTGGTGATAAGATTGCTCAGGAATGCTTCGGAGACAATTACGGGAAGCAATCCGTTGTTTAAGGCATTGTTTCTGAAAATATCTGCAAAAAAACTGGAAACGACTACTTTAAAACCATAATCTGTTAATGCCCATGCAGCATGTTCACGGCTCGAACCGGAACCGAAATTTTTTCCGGCCAGCAATATGGTACCTGTATATTTGCTATTATTAAGTACAAAATCCGGAACAGGCTTTCCCTTGATATCATATCGCCAGTCGCGGAACAGATTTTCTCCGAATCCTGTTCGATCAGTTGCCTTCAGGAACCTGGCCGGGATGATCTGGTCGGTATCAATATTTTCGAATGGTAACGGTACTGCTGTAGATTGAAAGGTCACAAATTTTTCCATGGTCATTTAGATAATTGTCCGTACGTCTGTTATAACTCCGGTAAGTGCTGTGGCAGCAGCGGTAAGGGGACTGGCCAGCAGGGTCCTTGCACCTGGTCCCTGGCGACCTTCGAAATTCCTGTTGGAAGTAGAAACACAATATTCACCCCGGGGTACTTTGTCGTCGTTCATTCCCAGGCAGGCTGAACAACCCGGTTGCCGGACTTCAAATCCGGCCCGCTCAAATATCTCAAGCAGTCCTTCTTCTTCAATTTGCTGTTCCACCTGTTTTGATCCGGGAACAAGGTATGCACTTACATTTTCAGATTTTGTTTTTCCCTGAACCAACCGGGCGATTTCCCTGAAATCCTCAATGCGCGCATTGGTACAACTGCCAATAAATACATAGGAAACCGGGATTCCGGTTAATTTCTGGCCTGCTTTCAAGCCCATATATTCCAATGCTTTTGGATTATTTGTTTCGGCAGGAACGGTGTCACCAATCTTCATCCCCATACCCGGATTGGTACCGTAGGTGATCATTGGTTCTATATCTGATGCATCGAAATGATATTCATTATCAAAGACGGCATCTTCGTCTGTAAATAATAATTTCCACTCTTCTACCTTATCTTCAAATGTTGCTCCTTTTGGCGCAAATTCCTTCCCCTTGATATACTCAAAGGTTTTATTATCAGGGGCGATCAGTCCACCTCTTGCTCCCATTTCAATACTCATATTACAAACGGTCATCCTCGCCTCCATCGACATTTTTTCAAAGGTCGTGCCTGCATATTCGACAAAGTACCCAGTAGCTCCACCAGCAGATAGCTTGGAGATAATATACAGGATAACATCTTTGGATTGAACTCCGGGTGCCAGTTCTCCATTTACCGATATTCTCATTTTTTTCGGCTTATATTGAATGAGGCACTGGGTGGCCAGGGCCATTTCGACTTCAGAAGTCCCGATGCCAAATGCAACGGTTCCAAAGGCGCCGTGTGTGGCTGTATGACTGTCACCACAGACAATGGTCTGACCTGGCTGGGTAATCCCCAGTT
>JADHVS010000038.1 GCA_016783865.1 Bacteroidales bacterium | reverse complement strand
TGACCTGATCAACCTTAAGTTTAATGTGGAGGAGATGGGGATAACCCTGGAACAGTCGCAGTTTGAACCCCCTGCCACCATCCGTCAGGCGCAGATTAACCTGGATAAGGCAGAAAGGGCACATGAACAGGCCAAGTATAATTATAAGTTAAAAGTAGAACAGGCAGAAGCCGATATGACTGAGGTGACCATTGATCTGGGGAGGCAGAAACGCAGGAAGACCGATATGGAAGGAGTGTTGGATAAATTTGTTATAAATGCTCCGGCATCAGGTATGTTAATCTACAAGCGTGAATGGAATGGACAAAAGAGAACGGTGGGATCGGAGATAAGTACGTGGGACCTCACCGTGGCCACCCTGCCCGATCTGTCCACTATGTTGTCAAAGACTTACGTTAACGAAATTGATATAAGCAAATTGAAAGTGGGACAGCATGTCAGGATAGGGGTGGATGCTTTTCCCGATAAAAAAATTGAAGGCATTGTATCAGAGGTTGCAAACATTGGCGAGCAATTACCCAATACAGATGCAAAGGTTTTTGAAATAATCATTAGGGTGTTTGAAACAGATCCCATCCTGAGGCCATCTATGACCACAAGCAATGCCATCATTATAGATACTTTCACCAATGTGTTGTCTATCCCCCTTGAAGCAGTTCATTCCAATGACAGCATGACCTATGTTTATAAGAAGAACAATACAAGGCAGGTGGTGGTTCTCGATGTATCAAATGAGAATGAGATCATTGTTGAGGCAGGTCTCATTGAAGGGGATAAGGTATTGCTTTCTGTTCCGGAAGATGGTGATAAGATGCGTTTCGTGGGACTGGAACTGGTCGAGGTCATCAGACAGAAGGAATTGGAAAAACAGCGCCTGGAGGAAGAAGAGAAGGAGAACCTGAGGCAACAAAATGAGAAGATGAAGCAGCCCGGAGGCAGGCCCGGTTCCGGATCAGGTTCCGGTGGTGAAGTAAGAGTAGTCAGAAGATCCAATTAAAACCAATCCGTTTAATCATGAGGGAAAGGTATTTACATGACATCGTTATTGCCATGGAATCGATCCTGGCAAATAAGCTAAAATCTGTACTCACGGCACTCGGTATAATTTTCGGTGTAGCAGCTGTGATCAGTATGCTTGCGATTGGAAACGGTGCCAGGCAGGAGATCCTTGAGCAGATTAAAATGGTAGGGGTGAACAACATTGTCATTACACCTATTGTTACGCCAGAAGGTCAGGACGGTTCAAATGGAGAGAACAATGGGGAGGACAAGCAGAAATCTAAATTCTCTCCCGGGTTAACACTGGCTGATGCAGAATCGATTTTAGAAGTTTTGCCTACTGTGAAACGGATAAGTCCTGAAATTGCACTTAATTCATTCGTAATGCAGGCAGGAAAAAGGGAGCAGGCAAAGCTGGTGGGTGTATCCAGCGCATATTTTGATATCTATAACCTGTCGGTTGCGACAGGATCCTATTTCAATGATTTCCAGGAAACCAATGGAATACCGGTTTGTATCATCGGTGCCAATATCGAGAAGAAATTTTTTCCAAAGGAAAGCGCTGTGAATAAATACATCAAGTTTGATAAGATCTGGCTCAAAGTGATTGGTGTGCTGGAGAAAAATGAAATCAGCCTGACCGCTTTTGAAAACACAGGGGTTAATGTGTTTAATGACAATATTTATATTCCTGTTAAAACCATGTTGATGCGTTTTCAGAACAGGGCGCTGGTAAGTGCACGTTTAAAACAGTCTCAGAGCTTTTTTGGAGGTCATTTCTTCTTTTTTTCAATGAGTACCAATCCCGCTCAAAATACCTCTTCAAATTATCATCAGCTGGATAAGATCATTGTCCAGATAAATGAATCGGAGCAGCTTACCCCTTCCACAGAATTTTTAAGCAGGATGTTATTCAGGCGGCACCAGGAAGTGAAAGATTATGAGATTACTGTGCCTGAATTGCTGCTGAAGCAGGAGCAAAGAACCAAAGATATTTTTAATGTTGTACTTGGCGCTATTGCCAGTATTTCACTTCTGGTGGGGGGTATTGGTATCATGAATATCATGTTTGCTTCTGTCATGGAGCGGATAAAAGAAATTGGTACGCGGATGGCAATCGGGGCAAAGAAGATGGATATAATTGTTCAGTTTCTTGCAGAAGCCATTCTTATCAGTGTTTCGGGAGGGCTAATTGGAGTTATCCTCGGGATCATCATCAGTAAGCTGATTTCCAATTTTTCCAATATACTCACCATAGTTTCCCCCTTTTCAGTGGTCGTTGCCTTTGTTGTCTCTGCCGGTGTGGGTGTGATATTTGGGTATTCTCCTGCCAAGAGAGCTTCAGAAAGGGATCCAATAGAGTCATTAAGGTATGAATAATAAGAGTCTTATGAGACGAATCACAATCCTGATTATTTTAGTATTCCTATTTCAGGGATTTTTTGCCCAGGAAATAAAATTACAATTTACTTTAGATGAGGTAATCTCGCTGGCCAAGGAACAGGCTCCCATGGCCATCATGTCGAGGCACAGGTACAGGGGGAGTTACTGGGAATTCAGGACCCACAAGGCAAAGTTCCTTCCCAGGTTATCATTAAACTCAACCCTGCCGGAGCTAACACGCTCTATTGAGAGAATAACCCTTCCCGATGGAAGCGATTCATTCGTTGAAAGAAAAGTGATGAATTCATCGGCCGATGTCCGGCTCGTGCAGAATATATCACCTACCGGGGGAAGTATATTTATGAGAACAGGTTTAGAAAGAATTGACCTGCTGGATGCCGATGAAGATAACCTGTCTTATCTTTCCACGCCCATAAGCATTGGATTCCAGCAACCCATTAAGGCTCACAATAGCTACCGGTGGGAGAGAAGAATTGAACCACTGAAATATGAGGAAGCCAAAAAAGATTACATCGATGCAATGGAAAATGTGAGTCAGCGTGCGGTAACCAATTTCTTTAACCTGATCATTGCACAAGTTAACCTGAAGATAGCC
Source organism: Bacteroidales bacterium (assembly GCA_016783865.1). The sequence continues at coordinate 25,372 of JADHVS010000038.1, read as the reverse complement.
AACATTAACTATGCCAGTAATGATACCCTCTACAAAATTGCCAATGGCAGGTATAATATAGGAACCATTGCAGAAAACGAATTACTCCAGATGGAACTTGCTTTCCTGAATGCTGGTGCAGCCGTCAATGAAGCTAAAGTACAACTGGAGATCACTAAATTCAGACTCAGGTCGTTTCTCGGATACAATGAGTCTGTTAATATTGAATTGATCATTCCTGCTGAAATCCCTGAAATGAATGTAGATGTTGTACTGGCCCTGAGCGAGGCTAAAAAGAATTCACCGGAGATCATTTCTCTTCAGCGTCAGATGCTTGAAGCAGATCAGAGCGTGGCGGAAGCGCGTGCCGAAAAAGGACTGACAGCCGATCTGTTCGCATCGTATGGTTTGACTCAGCGGGCACCTGTCATGACAGATGCATATAAGGACCCTCAGCAACAACAAATGCTGACAGTAGGTTTACAGGTCCCTATTGTTGACTGGGGACTGGGGAAGGGCCGGTACAGAATGGCTCAATCAAGCCAGGAGGTGGTAAGGACCAATGTGCATCAGGCAGAAATTGACTTTGAACAGGAAGTCATGCTGCAGGTCTTGCAGTTCAATCTTCAGGATGACCAGGTGAGGATAGCTGCCAAAGCCGATATCATTGCCCAGAACAGGTACAATGTAACAAAACAAAGATTTTTGATTGGTAATGTGGATGTGCTCGACCTGAATATTGCACTTACTGAGCGGGATGCAGCAACAAGAAACTACCTGACTACTTTATATAATTATTGGACCTATTACTACAATATCCGGAAGCTGACGCTTTATGACTTTGAAAGCCAGGGGCCACTGAATGAAGATTTCGATTCCCTGCTGCAGTAGTCCTTTATTTTTTATGGATAGTATTTTTCTGAATGGTAAATACTTTATATCTTAGTTTTGTGTAATTTTAATCATTCTACTAAACTACCTATTAACATGGAAAAAATAACTGTAATCGGTGCCGGAAATGTAGGTGCCACCTGCGCTAATGTCATTGCACATAAGAACCTCGCAAAGGAAGTTGTATTACTTGATATTAAGGAAGGACTGGCTGAAGGCAAGGCTCTGGATATGTGGCAAACCGCTCCAATAAATAGTTTTAACTCCAGGATTACCGGTGTCACAAATGATTATCAGAAGACCAAAAATTCATCCATTGTTGTGATCACATCGGGAATACCGAGAAAGCCTGGCATGAGCAGGGATGACCTTATTAAAACTAACGCAGAGATCGTTATGGATGTAACTAAGAAAGCGGTCAAGCATTCACCTGATGCTATTTTAATCATTGTTTCCAATCCCCTCGATGTCATGACATATGTTGCTACTAAAGCATCCAATTTTCCTGGCAACAGAGTATTTGGAATGGCCGGAATACTCGATACGGGCAGATACAGGGCTTTTCTTGCTGAAGCACTAAATGTCTCTCCGCTGGATATTCAAGCCCTGTTAATGGGAGGTCATGGCGATACAATGGTTCCTCTGCCAAGTTATACAACAGTAGCCGGGATTCCGGTATCCCAGCTGATTGATAAGGATGAACTTGAAAAAATCGTTCAGCGTACCAGACAAGGTGGTGGTGAAATTGTAGGTTTATTAGGGACTTCAGCATGGTATGCACCCGGAGCTGCTGCAGCACAAATGGTAGAATCAATTGTAGACGATCAGAACCGGATCTTTCCTTGTTCCACTTGCTTAAATGGAGAATATGGGCTTAAGGATGTATTTGTTGGAGTACCGGTTAAACTGGGTAAGAATGGAATTGAACAAATTATAGAAGTAAAACTGGATGCTGAAGAAATGAAGCTGTTGCATGCTTCAGCCGATGCCGTCAAAGAGGTTATGAAAATTTTCGATGATATGAATCTTTCATAAATGAGATTAATATTGCGGGCTCCTCAACGGGGCCCGATTTTTTTATCCCCTAAATATACTGAAACAAACACCCACACCCTCACTCACACCTTCGATTCACGATTCACGACTCACGATTCACGATCCCTGACTCACCACTCACCACTCACTGTTCACTGATTTTCCCTTCTGAATTCTGTCTTCTGAATTCTGTCTTCTTTTTTAGCTTAAAATCAAAGTTTTCTAGGTAAAAATTATTTATATTTGCCCCTCCGTTAGAAATAGTATAAAGTATATAGTCATCTATAAATCAGTTTCAAATGCAAAATAAAGGTGCCATCAGGTTTTTTGCCATTGCCTTGGCCGTTGTATGTGTTTATCAGCTGTCGTTTTCATTCGTTTCAAAAAAGGTTGAACGTGATGCAGTTAAATATGCCCGTGGAGATTCGGCCCTGTATGAATCATATCTTGATTCCATTTCAACAGAAGTAGTATATAATATCATTGTCAGGAAGTACACCTATAAAGAGTGCCAGGAGCGTGTGATCAACCTGGGTCTCGACCTGAAGGGCGGGATGAATGTTACCCTGGAGGTTTCAATGATGGATATGATCCGGAGTTTATCCGACTATAGTACAGACACAACATTCAACAGGGCGATAATGCTGGCTCAGCAATACCAGACACAGAGCCAGGAAGATTTTATAACACTGTTCGGAAGGGCCTTTGAAGATATTGATCCGGGCGGGAGAATGGCGGCCATATTTGCCACCCGTGAGTTGAGGGATAGGGTTGATTATACTTCCTCAAATGAAGAGGTGCTAAGGGTGATCAGGGCAGAGACCGATGGGGCCATGGACAATGCCTTTAATGTTTTAAGAAACAGGATCGACCGTTTCGGGGTTGTACAGCCCAATATCCAGAGACTTGAAACACAGGGTCGGATACTGGTTGAGTTACCAGGCGTAAAAGAACAGGAACGAGTAAGAAAACTGTTGCAGGGAACTGCCAGCCTGGAATTCTGGGAAACTTACGACAATTCTGAAATTTTCCCATTCCTTCAGGAAGCCAATACCAGGATAAAAGAAATCCTTGATGCACAGGAAGCAATGGAGACCGGTGCAAGTCGTGATACGGAGAGCGAAGCAACAGAACCGGCTGGTGATGAAGGCAATCCTCTTCTGGATGCCCTGTCGGAACCGGCTGTCACGGAAGATACAACCACTCAGGAATTAAGCCTGTTGGATCAACTGCAAGCCGACAGCCTGCTAGGTGATACTGCTGCTAACCTTACTCTCGATCAATTTATTGCGGAAAATCCATTACTGGGTATCCTTCAACCCAATGTAACCCAACAGGGCCAGTTCGTGCCTGGAGCCGGGATTGGTTTTGCCCATTACAGGGACACTTCAACGGTTAACCGGTATTTAAGGCTTTCCCAGGTACGTTCACTTTTCCCGCGCGACATACGGTTTCTCTGGGATATGGCACCTTTTGATGATGCAGAGAACTACTTTGTACTTTATGCCATCCGGGTAACAGGTCGTGACGGACGTCCGCCACTTGGTGGTGAGGCGGTTACCAATGCATCTGTGGATTTTAACCAGTCATCCGGGGCAGCCACAGTGACAATGGGAATGAACAGCGAAGGTGCCCAGGTGTGGCAACGGTTAACCCGGGAAAATGTCAACAAAGCAATTGCCGTCGTGCTTGATGGTTATGTTGCTTCTGCACCAACTGTAAACGAGGAAATTCCAAATGGCCGTTCAACGATCAGTGGTAATTTTACATATAATGATGCCGAAGACCTCACAAACGTATTGAAGTCGGGTAAATTACCTGCTCCTGCAAGGATCATCCAGGAAGCCATTGTTGGTCCGTCGCTTGGCAGGGAAGCAATCAATTCCGGCTTGAATTCATTTCTGCTGGCATTCATGGTTGTCATGTTGTATATGGTATTTTACTACAGCCGCAGGGCCGGTCTTGTAGCCGACATCGCCCTGATGGCAAACATGTTTTTCCTGATTGGTGTGCTGGCTTCACTGGGAGCCGTTCTAACCCTTCCGGGTATCGCAGGTATAGTGCTGACCATAGGTATGTCGGTGGATGCAAACGTTCTGATCTACGAACGGATCCGGGAAGAGATTGCAGCCGGAAAGGGAATAAAGATGGCCATAAAGGATGGATATAAAAATGCCCGTTCAGCCATTATCGATGCCAACGTGACTACCCTTCTTACAGGAGTTATTCTGCTTGTTTTCGGCACAGGTCCCATCAAAGGTTTTGCAACTACCCTGGTGATTGGTATTCTGACTTCATTGTTCTCAGCCATCTTTATAACAAGGTTGATTTTTGAGTTTATGCTTACAAAGAACAGGAAACTTACTTTTGCAACCAGGATGACAGAAAATGCTTTCAAGAATCTGAATGTTCCTTTCCTGGCCAAACGCCGTATATTTTATTTTATTTCGGGAATAATTGTAGTCCTTGGTATTGTTTCTCTCCTTACCAGGGGATTGAACCAGGGGGTTGATTTTACCGGAGGACGAACCTATGTAATAAGGTTTAATGAGCAGGTGAATACCCAGGATATTCAAGCCAGTCTTGAGACCGCCCTTGGTGAAACACCACAGGTGATCACTTTCGGTTCTGAAGACCAGATCAGGGTTACGACTAAATATAAGATCACCGAGGATGCTGCTGAGGTCGATGAAGAAATAGAACAATTGCTTTATCAGGGACTACAACCCTATCTTGGCGACCAGGTTGATTTCGAGACCTTCATGAATGATTACCGGCAGAGTTCTCAAAAGGTGGGACCAACCATTGCAGACGACATCAAAGTACAGGCTGTATGGGCCATCCTGTTTGCCCTGGTGGTGATCTTTATCTATATCCTGGTTCGGTTCAGAAACTGGCAGTATGGCCTGGGTGCAGTTGTTGCCCTCATTCATGATGTCCTGATCGTACTGGGGATCTTCTCTATCTTTTATGGTATCATGCCATTCTCACTGGAGATTGACCAGGCCTTTATTGCTGCCATACTAACAGTGGTAGGTTATTCAATTAATGATACCGTGGTTATATTCGACAGGATCAGGGAATATGTCGGGCTTTACAGAAAGCGCGATAGGGCCGAGATCATTAACCTGGCTTTGAACAGTACACTCAGCAGGACATTCAGTACCTCATTAAGTACATTCTTTGTATTGCTGGTCATTTTCCTGTTTGGAGGTGAGGTGATCCGCGGATTTACCTTTGCCCTGCTTATTGGTGTGGTTGTTGGAACATATTCATCACTGTTCATAGCTTCACCTGTGGTATATGATACCATAATGAAGTCCGGAACAGCCCTAATATTGCGTGGTAAGAAAAGATCTTAATGAGTGTTTAAAATCATTTTTAGATTATATTTGCAGGTACAAATTAAGTTGTTTTCATGGGTCATTTGCTATTCATAAGCGGACAGGAGATTGTCATCATTGCCCTGGTGGTGCTGTTGCTTTTCGGATCAAAGAAATTGCCCGATATGGCGCGTGGACTGGGGAAGGGGCTCCGTGAATTCAGAAAAGCCGCAGATGACATAAAAAGGGAACTCAACGATAGCTCACCTGAAATAAGTAAAGAACTGAAAGATATCGGGAAGAATATCAGGGATAGCACGAAGGACCTGACTGACGATGTCAGGAAATTCAAAGACGATATCCAGGGTTAATACGTTCGGGATTCCCCGGTAACAGAAGATCTGCCCCATTGTTTTAACGCGCACCAGACTACCCTATGAAATATCTGTTGCTTCTGGCCGGTTTTTTAATCCTTATTTACAGCGGGAAGTACCTGGTTAAGAGCAGCATAGCAATTGCCAACCGATTCAAAATTCCACGGATAATTATTGGTATTACTGTCGTGGCACTCGGGACCAGTACTCCGGAATTGCTGGTGAGTGTGAGTGCTTCCCTGAAAGGTCACCCCGATGTGGCCATCTACAACATTATAGGTTCGAATATATGCAATATTGCAATGGTGCTGGCAATAGCATCCATGGTATACCCGGTGGTTGTAAAACCATTTACAATAAGGTTCGACTGGCCGGTAATGTTTGGAATCTCTGTGCTCCTTTACTGGTTTCTTCTGAATAATGAACTGGATGGAGCAGAAGGCATCTTTCTTCTGGCTTTCATTGTGGCAGTAATTCTCCTGTACATTTATTTTGGGAAAAAGGGAAAGATAAAAATGGAGCTGGAAGAAGAGTCAAAACAGATGAACCTCCTGTTAGCCTTTTTTCTGATTATCCTTTGTTCTGCAGGACTGGCTTTAGGTGCCGATCTGCTTGTTGATAATGCCATCTTTATCGCTACTGATTTCGGGATGAGTGAACGGGTGATTTCAGTTTCATTGATCGCACTGGGTACCAGTATCCCCGAATTAACCACTTCAGTCATTGCAGCAATAAATAAGGAATCGGATATATCGTTTGGAAATATCATTGGTTCAAATCTGTTTAATATTGGATTTGTACTGGGCATTACCGCCCTGATAAGGCCCATTCCGGTGAATCCGCTGGCCGTTCAGTTTGATCTCTATTATATGCTTGGTATCGCATTATTGTTGTTCGTATTGTTGCTTGTTCCCGGGAAAAGGGTGCTGTCGAGATGGAAAGGTTTCATTTTATTTTTGACATACCTGGCATACTTATACCTGATTATGGAAAGAATAAATTAAAGAGGTTGCAAGTTGCAGGTTACAGGTTACATGTTGCCGTTGGCTTCAGCCAACGGATATAGGGATTTAGCAAAAATACCGGACTTCAGCCCGCATCATGGGAATTAATTTTATTCAATTACTTTTGTTGTATGATCATAGCCACCGACATCCACAAAGCCTTTGGCGACCTGCAGGTGTTAAAGGGAATTTCATTTGAAATAAAAAAGGGTGAAATAGTGGCCGTGGTGGGTGCCAGCGGGGCAGGAAAAACCACCCTGTTGCAGATCATGGGTACACTGATGAAAAAGGATGCCGGATCGATCTCAATTGAGGGAGTGGATATAGACAGCATGAAAGAGAAACAGATGGCAAAGTTTCGGAACCGGTCCATAGGTTTTGTGTTTCAATTTCATCACCTTCTTCCGGAGTTCACAGCCTTTGAGAATGTTTGCATTCCCGGATATATTGCGAAAACTCAGCGACAACAGGTTGAATCCAGGGCTGCTGAAATTCTTGATTTTTTAGGTTTAAAAGACAGACTTGATCATAAACCATCTGAACTTTCCGGCGGAGAGCAGCAACGTGTGGCAGTGGCCCGCGCACTTATCAACGGTCCTTCTGTTATTTTGGCCGATGAACCTTCTGGTAACCTCGACAGCAAGAACAAGAAAGAACTTCATGAATTGTTTTTCAAGCTGCGCGAAAATTTCCGGCAAACTTTTGTAATCGTAACCCACGATAAAGAGTTGGCCGGGATGTCGGATCGAATGATACAACTAAAGGATGGTAAGGTGATCAGTTAGTAATCAATTGCCCTTGGCTTCCAACCTCCCGGCTGGCAGGCAACCAACGGGAGAAAAGTAACGGCTTTTTCTTAACCCTGCCCCCGACTCCCAAACCCTCAGCCCCTTCTTAATGAATTCTTCTCATAACATACCGGACCACATTATACAACTACTCGAGGAAAAAGCCAGCCAGTATAACACTCTTGAATTCATTAAGGACGATCCCATCCAGGTACCACATCAATTCAGTAAAAAGGAAAACATCGAGATAGCCGGATTCCTGACGGCCACTATCTCCTGGGGTCAACGGAGTACCATCATTAAAAATGCATCAGACCTTATTCGTAGATTGGACAACGATCCAATTGATTTTATAACACGTGCAACAGAGGCTGATTATGATGTTTTTAATGGATTTGTTCACCGTACCTTTCAATCTGAAGACTGCAAGTTTTTTGTTAAGTCACTGAAAAACATATATTTGCATAAAGGTGGTTTGGAAACAGTTTTTGAGAATGCATATTCCACGGGTGGAACCGTCAAAGCAGCCCTGACACAATTCCGCAAAGAATTTTTTGACCTGCCCCATCCCGGGAGAACAAAAAAACACGTAGCAGATGTGGCCGGAAATGCTTCAGGGAAGAGGCTGAACATGTTTCTCAGGTGGATGGTGCGCAGAGATGACAGGGGAGTTGACTTTGGAATTTGGGAGAAAATTGATCCGGCCGACCTTTTTGTCCCGCTGGATATACATACAGGTACAATTGCCAGGAAGCTCGGACTGTTACAAAGGAAGCAGAATGATTGGAAAGCTGTGGAGGAATTGACTTCTGTGCTCAGAACCCTGGATCCGGCCGATCCGGTAAAGTATGATTTTGCTCTGTTTGGCCTTGGACTCTATGAATAATGAATAACGAATATCGAATTAAGAATTTCGAAGTACGATGAACGCAGAACGCAGAACGATGAACGATGAACGATGAACGCTGAACCATATATCTTTTTCGCAGGGATACGGATTGATGAGCCCGTGACTACAATAACCGATCTGGTTGTGGCAGGTATTTGCATTTATGCCTTCTCGCAATTAATAAAAAATTATCGGCCCTCAAAAGAAAGAACCTTCTTCTGCATTTTTTTTCTTGGTTTGGGAATAGGAACTTTGCTGGGCGGACTGTTGGGCCATGCATTTCTGTACAGGCTTCATCCAGCCTGGCAATTGCCCGGATGGCTGTTAAGCATGGTTGCCATCTCCTCACTCGTATTGGCATCTCTTGAGATTATTCGAAAGTTCATTCATTCCAGGCTGGTATACCTGATTGCCTTGTTAAATATTATAGTCTTTCTCATTCTCGGGATTATGGCAACCAATGCCATCGATTTTATATATGTCGTCATTCAAATAGCCTTCAGCCTGCTGGGAATTATTTTTTTCCTCCATCTATATGGTTGGTTCAAATCAAAGGATCCCGGCCACCTCCTGTTCATTGCTGCCGTTTCCACAATGATTTTTACTGCTTTAATCTTTCTGATGGAACTGAACATTAATCAATGGATTAATCATAATAGCATCAGTCATTCACTAATGGCATTGAGTGCATTATTATTTTACCAGGGAGCACGAAGATTCCTGATTAATCCTGTTAATCCTTCCTGATAAGTCCAATAACGCCTTAGCAAAACCTCGCTTTAATCACATTATTGAATTCACTTATCTACTGAAAGCAACCATTGGTCAAAGCTAATAATCAATTAATTATATAGAACAAATAAGAATAAGATATTGTATTACTTTTGGATACCTAATTCTTAAATAAATGTTTTTGTCATGAAAAAAACCATTTTACTATCAGTTTTTTCTGCTGCGCTTTTACTCATGAGTATCAGCTGTAGCAAAGATGAAGTACCTGAGTTAACGGAAAGGAACGTTCCTCAGGCTATCATTCAGGGGAAAGTCTGGGCCGACCTGAATGTTACCCTTCCGGGTTACGAAAATGCCCCGACAGGGACACAAATCATGGCCCAGGTCTGGACAGGCGACCTTATGCCCATTGAAGACGAGGCTTTTGTGCATACCTATCAGAGTTATGAGGCAAATGTCGATGGCAGTGGAAATTATTCTGTCAGTGTCGATGCCACTACTGAAGGTCTTAATGTGAGGTTTATTATGGATGATTTTGAATACAATCAGGTCCAGGGCACCAATCCTGCTGACAGCTCACAGATCCCGCCCAAAAGAAAAATCTATTCAGCATTTGATTTATCAGTAGGTGTTGTGGCGGGTAAGACAACAATCAAGGATATCTATTATGATACTTTTTAATCATTTTAATTCGATTGACATGAAAAAATTACTATACATAATTGGAATATTATTGTTGTTCCTCTCGGTCGACGCATTCGGTCAATTATCCGACAGGGTGAACAATCCAAGCACTTTAAAAGTGGGAACAAGACCCGTACAGGGAAACATGGGGATCTATTTTGGAATATCATACAGGGATATTAAAAGTTGGGTTGAAGATGATGATTTTGAATACACAGGAATTCCACTTGTAAGTTTTAAATACTATGTGACCGATAAGTGGGTCGGAAGGCTCGGTGTCAAATCGTCAAAGAAATCGAGGGTAGAAGAGGGTGAAATCGATCCGCTTGTGGACGGTTCATTCCTCGTCGAGAGGCGATTCAATGAGATTGAGTCGAAATTTTTAATTACCCCGGGTTTTGAATATCATTTTACCAACTCCAATTTGCTTGATGTTTACGCAGGAGCTCTTATTCCCTGGGGTTGGTCGAAGGAAGAGTATGTTACAGATTCAAGGTATACCACCGGTGAATATAACTACAGTACCGTTACCAGGAAAAGCTATGCATATGGTTATGAGCTATTTATAGGTTTGCAGGCATTTATCGCAGACCTGCCCCTTGCTATTGGTTTTGACATGGGAGTTGCCGGGCTGGGTTATTTTAAGGATAAATACAAGCACGTAAATAATCTATCTGTCGGTGGGATCACTACTGATCAGACATTCTATACGGTTGATAAAGATACCGGGTATAAATACCGCGACCTGACTTCGAAGAACTTTGAGCTGGAAGGAAATATTAGGGTAACCCTGAGTTATTTCTTTAATAGATAATCCCTTAAAACATTTGCTTTATGAAACATAAATTACGGATATTCCTGTTTCTGCTGGCTACATCCTTTTCAGTTCTGTTTACTTCATGTATGGGCACGAATACGATTAAGTCTTCGAGGACCGCTTCATTTTACCCCGATATTGTAAGGTACGATCTCACATCTGCTGATATTGAGTACCTGGGTGAAATGGATATTTCCGTTGCCTACAGAAAATATCTTGGAATATTCAGGGTATTTGAACAGATCAACGATGAGGAAGTTAGCAACAGAACCAGAAATTCAATATCTTTATATGGAGATATGAATCTCCCGGTGGGTCCCTTGCTTCGCAGGGCCATGTATGATGTTCATGCAAGGTATCCCGAAGCCGATTTTCTTATTCCGGTCTATGTAATCGATGAAGTTGAAATGCTTTTCCTTGGCCGGAAAGTTAGAAAGTCAGCAAAGATCAAAGCCTATAAGTTGAATATATAATCAATTTTATTCTTTTGAATGGCTTAAGCAAAATCTGGTTATTGTTTTTCTTAATACTTCTCGTTAATTGTACTAAGGAAAATGAGGAGCCTGTGCTCCTGGTGACTCCGTATGATATCTACATCACTGCCTCACCACATGAAATATTGTCTTTCAATATTACCTGTCAGGCAGATGTAGATCTTCATCGGTTATTGGTGACGAGTAAGGAACTGGAATCATTCACCCAGGTTGAGTTGGACACATCTATTTCCGGGACTAATTACACCTATCGGTTTGAATTCCCGGTTCCGGAGGTGGCAGAGAATACTACAATCTACCTGGAGTTCACCATGGAAATGAAAAACGGGGAAACCGTAAAAACCGGCCGGGTAATTGAAGTACTGATTATAGACAAACTGCTGGAAGAAACAGCAGGTCATGAGATGTATTCCCGTATGTCGGGGAAGGAAAATGCGTATGACCTGTATAATGGAGATGCATTGTTTTCACACCTGTCCGACTCCTCCCTGATGCATATCATGGATACAACCAGTACTGACGACTTGCTGAACAGGTGGATATCACCGGCAGGTGCTCTGTTTATCAGGTTCAATGATTTCGATTATGCCAATTGTACCAATAGTAGTGTTAAAGATGCTTTCAACTCAGGGGCAAATCATGAGTTTATCGACAAATTGTTTCCGGGAGACATCTTGCTGCTCAAACTGTTTGATTCCGAGGCCGATAGTAGTTATATCGCATTAAAGATCACCTCTATACATGATGATCCGGGAAATGAATCAGACAGGTATATTTTTAATATCAAGAAATAATCAGGATTGATCGTTAACTGAAACCCAGTTTAAAATGATGAGGAAAACAGGGATTTTACTGGTACTATTTTTACTGTCTTTATCGACTTTCTCACAGACATTCTTTGAGATTGGATGGAATCAAATCCATGATATCTCGATGGATGATAAAGCCTATTCCATTATCAGGTCACCGATGGGTTTCCTGGTAGCCGGAACAACAGATCGAATGACCGGCGAAGGATCAAAGGTGCTGTTATGTAAAATTAACGACCAGGGGGATATGGTATGGAACAAATCCCTCGGTGAAGGCAGTTATGATTTTAAGGATATGGCTGGCACACCCCAGGGCGAATATGTTTTACTTGCCGGAAGTGAAGGGGAAAACAGGAATATCCATGTTTTTAAGGTTAACCAGGCAGGAGATCTTGACTGGAACACCTTTCTGGGAGCAGACGAGAAAGATGTGGCGAACCGGATACTTGGGGCAGATGATGGTGGATTTGTGGTTTGTGGGGCCAAAGAGATCCAGGGCGACCATGATACAGACGGGTGGCTGGTGAAGCTCAATAAGAAGGGCAAAATGGATTGGCAGGGATTGTATGGTAAAAGATACAGCAACGATGAGATTAGAACCATGGTTGATAATCCGGACGGTGGATATTACCTGGCCGGATCAACCCATGCAGATTTACGAAAACCCCAAGTACCATTTATTGTAAGTGTAGATGAGCGGGGGAAAAACCTCTGGGAGAAAAATTTTGCCGACCTGGAAAACTTTTCCGCAGAGTATATCTATTTGGATAAGGATGGTTTTGTTATACTGGTTGCCGAGTCGCTTGAAAAAGGAAGCAACCGGATAAAAGAGATCAGGGTTTTAAAGTTAAACCAGGTTGGATTAAAGATGTCTGAGTATAGCATTCCCGTTTATGACGGATGTACCTCACCCAATTATTATATAAGTGATAACCAGCTATTTGTATTCTTTGATATTCTTGATGCAGGGGATAAATATAACGGATCGGTTGTGATGAGAGTGGATAATGCATTCCAACCGGTTTGGATCAGGCGGCTGGTTAAGAGTGATCCTCATGTTAAGAACATCATTTCGACTGGAGATAACAAATACATTGCGATAGGATGGAAAGTCACGGGTGAATCCTACGTGAGCGACATCAATGTAATTTCCATTACAGATCATTCGGATAAACTGCTGGGTGATTATGTGAGCAAGGGTCAGCAGGAGTGGGAGCAAAAACGGGCTGATGAATCTGATTCCGAATATTCATCAAGAATGGAGAAAAATAAGCAAGAGATTGAAGAGGCACTTATTCTGGAAGCGCAAATCCTGTATAGTATGGCCGATGCGCCTGAAAAGACTGCCTCAACGCAAAAGGAAAGGCCTGCCGGTGGAGACCAAATGGTTTTCAGATCAGGTGGATCTGGTGGCGAAAACCTTCTTATGGGGACTTATTACGGTCTTCTCATCGCAGTAAATGATTATGATGATCCTAACATTACTGATCTTGATCAACCAGTTAAAGATGCAGAAAAACTATACCAGGTTCTGATTGATGAGTATCTCTTCGAGAAGATCAATGTGACGTTTTTGAAGAATCCGACCAGGGAAGACATTATCAATGCCCTCGACAGGCTGGAAGTGATTATCAAAGAGGAAGATAATTTGTTAGTATTTTATGCAGGACATGGATATTGGGATGAAAAAACCAAGAAGGGATACTGGTTGCCATCCGATGCAGATCAGTTCAGCACGGCAAACTGGATCCGGAACAGCTCAATCAGCGGATACATCAGGGGGATAAATTCCAGACATACGCTGCTTATTGCTGATGCATGTTTTAGCGGAAGTATCTTCAAAACCAGGTCAGCTTTCGGGTCGGCCAACATGGCCATTTCCCGGTTAAATGATCTACCGAGCCGCAAAGCCATGACCAGCGGTACCCTGAAAGAGGTGCCGGATCAAAGCGTATTTGTTGAATACCTGGTTAAGAGGCTATATGAAAACAAGGATGAGTACCTGCCATCTGAACAATTGTTCTTTAGCTTCAAACCGGCCGTTTTGAATAATAGCGATAACATACCACAGTTTGGTGAGATCAAAGACGCCGGCGACGAAGGCGGCGATTTTATTTTTAAGCGAAAGTAGATTTTTTATCACACCCAACTCCCACACCCCTACTGACTACTGACTTCTGACTTCTTCTTCAATAAATTTAATCCCATAATCCACCAGCTCATCCAGGACAGGTTCATAGAATTCCTTTGTTGTCGGGATAACAACACCGGATGCATGGATCTTGTTTTCAAGGATAAGTTTAGCTGCAATCCCGAGTGGTAGTCCTACCGTCAGCGACATGGCGGTTTCGTTTTTGTTTTTTCCCCTGACTACCATGGAAGAAACGATCCTTTTCCTTTCTTCTCCGAGCAAATATTCGAACTGGTGCTGCATCACGATCATGTCTTTGTCATCGGATTCCAGTTTCCATTTCTCCTGTAACCGATGTTGCAGGATCCGCGCAGGGGTCTCATTTACAATTGGAACGACCTCTTTATCAAACAGTCCGAGCCACTCCAGCTGTTGCATTATCTTCCCTTTCTTATCGATGCCCAGGTAAATGGCAATTTTGGTCTCCACCGGATCCACGATATTATAGGCAAGGAAACTATTGGTGAAGTCGCGATAGGTCATTTCACCGGGGAACTCCACTATATATGAATCATCGGTGGCGCCTAACTGGACGAGGGCATTCCAGGCATCACAGAAACCAGGGCGGCGGATGGTACCACGGAACATGGTGGAGATCTCATACAGGCCGTAATCTTCCTTATATTTTAATGAATCACGGTTGGGGTACACTTCGAATTCACCAAGGTCCAGAACCTTAATGATCTCATACCGCTGGAAGATCTTATGATAAGGGATGTATTTGAACTTACCATTATGAAGAAACCGTGCACCTTTTGCACCGGCCAGTACCACATTCCTTGGATTCCAGGTAAACTTATAGTTCCAGGGATTATTGTCATATTCAGGAGCCACAAGTCCACCGGTATTGGATTCAAAGACATCGAGTTTTCCTCCTTCTTTCCGTATCCTGTCGATAATTTTCATGGCCGACATATGGTCTATGCCCGGATCAACGCCCATCTCATTCAGCAGCAATACACCTACTTTTTTTGCCTGGGTATGAAGCTGGCGCATCTCATTTGAAACATAGGATGCGGTAATCATATCAGTGCGGTGATTCACACAGCTTTCAGCAACCAGGTAATGCATCCTGACAGGCAGCATGGAAATAACAAGGTCGGCATTGGATATCAGGAGGTTTCGCTGTTCTTCGTTGAATACGTCGAAGGAGATGGCTGTTCCGTTGGGATGGTTATTGATCTTTTTCTGTGCCAGCTTCTCATCGATATCACCCAGCGTAATATGCCATTTCTTTTCTTCAGACAGGTTTAGCAGGTAGTTAATGAGGCTCGTAGCGGATAATCCTGCCCCAAGTATGAGAATCTTTTTCATACAATAAAGGTAATATTTAATATGGCCGGGTCGCGGCCATATTAAAAAAAAGGGGCACAGCTTACGCTGCGCCCCTGTAGGAAACATCCGGCAATGGATTTTAGCCTCCTACGTCGTTATGATATATCATCAACGATATTAATTATCCCACCATACGGGTTGAAGGATATTGGAGACGACAACAGCATTATTATTATATGTGCGTTCTGACCGGCATGTCGGGAACCGGCGTGGTATACCTGCTACATCGCCGTTAGGATTTGGTGTCAGTGCGGGTATATTGGTCCTTCTCCAGTCGGCCCATGCTTCGGGCTGGGTGAACATGGCCACATATTTCTGTGTCATGATCTTGTCCAGTGTAACCGTAGTTCCGTTCTCATTTGCATGCTGAGCTTCGAAAGCCGGATCTGCAGCCCCTGTCACGAACAATACAGATGCTTTTACGGCTTCATTGAGTGCATCGGCTGCCTCATCATCGTTCCCCAGTCTCAGGTTGGCCTCGGCTTCGATGAATTTAGCTTCGAACCAGGTAACCAGGGGTAAATCCGTGCCCGCTTCTGTTCCTACAAAATCTCCCCAGTCGGAAGTAGCCGTATTTGATTCATCTTTAGGCGATCCGGTGTATTCACCATTATTGTCAGTCAATGCATAGAATCCCAGCCTTGGGTCATTCGTTGACTTCAGCAACTCGATGAAGAATTCTCCCATTTGCATGTAGTTTCCCCGGTCATTCTGGAAGTCGAACCACTGGTTCTGTTCGTTTGCTGCGTCACCTGCAATGGCCATACAGTCAGGCTGATCCTGGTCGACATTTGCAAGGAAATTCAGGGCATCTGTAGCTGAACCTGTTGCATCCCTATTGCTGAGACGGTTTGCATACCTGGCTTTCAGGATCCAGGCTGTATTGATCCATGCATCCACATCCCCTTCGAAAATATAATCATCGACTCCGGGAACCAGCACATTATCCGATGCCGGTTTGGAAAGGTCCGTAATGGCATCAGATAAAATCGACTGGATATCCTGGATCACAAGATCCTGGGCATCGAAGTGGGGATTCAGCTGCTCATCACTAACACCATTGACGGCCTGGAGTGCCTCCCTGTTAGGGACATCACCCCAGAGGTCCGTTAAAAGACCAAGGGCCATGGCTTTGAGGACTTTGGCAACACCCGCATAATGCGGATTCTCTTCGCCATAGGTGTCAATGATCAGTTGCTCGTTGATCAGGCAATTGGAATAGATACCTTCCCATTCATTTACATTATCACCTTCAAGGAGAACATAATCCCTGATATCCTCCATGTGGAAATCAGTACCTGCAGTTTGCTGGATAAACACAGAAGGTGTACGCGCAAGCTGACCGGTGTAATACATGAATGTGGATACCTCGGAGACACTCATTAAAAGTTGAGGTGTTGCTACAGTCGGCGAATTTGGTGAATCGTCCCATCCTTCGATAAAGCCTTCACAGCTTACCACTGATAGCAATATGGGTAATGTTATCAAAACAAGTAATTTTTTCATAACCATATAGTTTGATTTTTTACAATTCATTTCATTTAGTTTTAAAATCCAACCTTAAGGGTAAAGATATAGGATTTCGTACCCGGCATGTTGAAGTAATCCCAGCCGTTAATGTTGGAGCCTGCACCAAGAAGGCTTGTCTCAGGATCCACACCCGGGTAATCGGTCTTCAGCCATAAATTCCTCCCGGAAACCCCTATGTCAAGTGTCTGAATGACGGGGATCTTATCCCTCAGGTTGATTTTATAGGACAAACCGACTTCTCTCAGGCGTACCCATGATGCATCCCATATAGCCTGTTCCTTTGCAACGCTTCCGAAGTCGCCCACGAATTTGGTAAAATAATCGTATGCTGAGATCTCGATGTCGTTTGTCGCGGTTCCGATAATAGGATTGCCATCGGCATCTTCACCCGTGGCAAGCACACCCGGCACAACATACATTCTTTCACGGTCGGCTGATTCTTCTGTACGGCCAAGCCTGTTCAACCTGGCATATGTACCGCACCATACACTCTGTCCCTGGCGTATATCAAGCAATGCGGTCAGTGTTAATCCTTTGAAACTGAAGGTATTTCTTACACCTCCCATCCATTCCGGGAAAGGATTCCCGATATTGCCTTCAAAGGGATCTGAATAAGGCAGTCCGTCGTCCGGATTAATGACAATATTGCCATTGTCATCATGGATCCATTGTGTACCATAGAAAGCTCCGTAGGCGTCCCCGACAATCGCGTAAGAGCCGATATCTGAGAATCCGGATTCGAGCTGGATCTCATCCACACCCTCAGCGAGGTTAAGCACTTCGTTGTAGTTTTTTGCCCAGTTCACGCTGATATTCCAGTTGAAGGAGGAAGTCCTTACAGGATCACCTGACAGGACGATTTCAACGCCTTTGTTCAGCATTTCACCCGTATTGGACCGCATGTAGCGGAAACCGGTTGTAGCTGCAACGGGCCTGAGCACCAGGATATCCGTTGTTACCTGGTTATAATAGGTGAAGTCAACGTTCAATCTTCCCATGAGGAATCTCAGGTCTGCACCCACTTCTTTTCCTGTTACTTTTTCCGGTTTAAGATCGGGATTCCCCAATGTTGACGAGATTCCGAAACCGTTGTTGCCAAGGTATGGAAATCCGACACCACTGGTAAATCCGTCGGTGATAAACGGAGCCAGGTAATAAGTCTTTGAGGTATATGGAAGTGGGCTTATCCCGGATTGGGCGTAAGCCAGGAGAGGGGGTTCCAGTTCAGGTAAGCACTTCCCAGTACCCTGTCGGTCTTGTCATTCAATACGTTATTGTATACCGACCACCAGGGATTGTCATAGGGAAAGTAATATTGCCTTTGCTGGCCTGTAGGGAATTCGTAACCATACTCATCGTCATTCAGGTTGTAGCTGGCCGGGCAGCGTGTCAGTGACAGCATTACTCCGGACAGGTTACTTCCATTCTGTGTTCTTTGTCCTGCACTTGAAATGTAATTTACCGTTCCTCCCATTTTCCATTTTGCAGTGATATTCGCATCAGATGTTAACCGGATGGATGTTTTATCGAAATAGGAATTGGGTACGATGCCATCCTGGTCCGTTCTGTTGATCGACAGGCGGAACGAAGAAACGTCTGTCCCTCCCATCAGTGAAAGGTTATGGGTTAAGCCTGTTCCTGTCTGGAAAAATGCAGCCAGGTTATCGGTGGCTGTGACGCCAGGCAGATCTGCAATTTTTGGTCCCCAGCTGTTTGCAGTTCCCCACGAAAGAGCCTGATCATCTTCTGTATCAAATAGCATATCCGGTCCAAAATCGGCTACATCATAGGTTCCCTGTTCCCAACCGCCTGCTCCGTCTGGTTCGCCTCCCCCGTTACCCTGTGCCCATGTCATCTGGAGTTCGGGTAATTTGTTGACCTGGCTGATGTCAGCAGTAAAACTGTAGGTGGCTTTGATGCCCTGACCCCTGCCATAACTTCCACGTTTTGTGGTATATACAATGGCTCCGGCACCTGCCCTGACGCCATACAAAGCTGCTGCGGCTGGACCTTTCAGGATAGTCACCGATTCAATGTCTTCAGGGTTAAGATCAATGGCCCTGTTTGAATAGTTTACACCCTGCAGACCTTCGTTGTATGGATAGTCTCCAGCCACAGTCCGCTGGGTACTGTTGTCGATCGGAACACCATCCACGATGATCAGGGGCTGGTTTTCACCGGTAAAGGTTGAATTTCCCCTCAGGGTTATTTTAGAAGATGCACCGGGTGTGCCGGCGGAACTGACGATCTGTACACCTGCAGCTTTCGAGGCAAGCGACTGGATCACATTCGTTTCTCCGGATCCGAGAAGTTCATCGCCACTTACGGATTCGGTAGCGTAGCCCAGGGCCTTGGCTTCCCGGCGGATTCCCATTGCCGTAACGACTACTTCATCGATTCCGATCGCATCTGGTACCAGGGACACATCAACCACAGTCTGGCCTTCAATAGCCGCTTCCTGTGTCTGCATCCCTATAAAACTAAAGATGAGTGATGTTGCGTTACCGGGTACTTCCAGGATATAATCCCCATCAAGGTTCGTTACCGAACCACTGGTGGTACCCTTGATAACTACTGCAACACCTGGTAGGGGGCTGCCATCTTCTGAAGATGTTACCTTCCCTGTAATCTGAAATTGTGCACTTACCAGTTGAAAACTCAACATAAGGATAAATGCAAAAAAAGCGTAAAACCTTTTCATAAGCTAATATTTAGGATTAGTGAAACAAAAAAGCCACATTTTAGTATTGATTGTCAGTATCTTAGAGCCACTAAGTATAGATACAATCACTTGTTACTTAAAAACAGGCGCCCGTCTTTGATGAGCCGGGCACCTGTAGATCCAACAATCTTTTAGAGAATTATTACAGATAGGTAAAAACTAAACTGCAGTAAATCAGGGGTCTAGAGTATGAATAATTATTTTCCTATAGATAAACCTTGAATTTTTATCAAAAAGGATTAAATTTACATGCAATTATTCTTCATCTTTTCTACTCTAATACTCTTAAGATGTTGAACCTGATCCCCGGTTGCGCCGAAACCGGGGATCTTTTTTTTAATTCAATTGCAATTGAGCGAAATCTTATGAACAACCACTTCCGGAATCTTCACTTATTATGCCAAAGTTCGTAAGTTGCAGTTTTTGTGTTAATTAAATGTTAATCCTGGATATACCTGCAACCTTTGAAGTGTTCGAATCGGAACATGACGTGTCCGGTTACGGACAGTGAAGAGTGTCGAGTGAAGAGTGAAGAGATGAGTGAGTGTGAGGTTTGGGATATGAATGTAATAATTCCCACTACCCAGATCCAACTCTCCACTTGGCCCCTAAGATCCTTAAATCCTTAAACCCTTTCTTTCTCTTCACTCGTCACTCTTCACTTTTTTATCAACAAGCTGTTAGTAACACTTCAAACTCCATATATTTTCATCTACCTTTGAATGATTTAAATGTCTTCAGTGGTTGATTCCTCCAAATATGTGAACACGCCGTTGATGAAGCAGTACAACAGCATCAAGGCCAAACATCCCGATGCGATTCTACTGTTCCGGGTAGGGGATTTTTATGAGACCTTTGGTGAGGATGCCATACGATCTTCACAGATACTTGGCATCACACTTACCAAACGGGCCAATGGTGCAGCCAGTTTTGTTGAGCTGGCCGGTTTCCCGCACCATGCTCTGGATACTTACCTGCCCAAGCTTGTCAGGGCAGGACAACGTGTTGCCATTTGCGAACAACTCGAAGATCCCAAACTGACAAAGAAAATAGTTAAGAGGGGAATTACTGAGCTGGTAACCCCGGGAGTTTCCTTTAATGATAATGTATTAAACCATAAAGAGAATAATTTTCTGGCCAGCATATATTTTTCGCAACAAATGGCCGGAGTATCTTTTCTGGATATTTCAACGGGGGAGTTTTTAACGGCCCAGGGGACTTTTGAATACATCGACAAGTTAGTGAGCAGCTTTCAGCCTAAAGAGGTATTGATCGAAAAAGCGAGGCAGAAAGAATTTTTCGAAGTTTTCGGGGATAATTTTTTGACCTTTAAGCTAGACGACTGGGTATATACCGAAGATACGGCACGCGACCGGCTATTGAAGCAGTTTCAGACCACTTCCCTGAAAGGATTTGGAATTCAAAATCTTACTTTCGGGATCATTGCTGCCGGGGCAATCCTACAATATCTTGAGATCACAGAGCATCAGCAGACCGATCATATCACCTCCTTAAGCAGGATAGAGGAGGATCATTATGTTTGGCTGGATAAGTTTACCATTCGTAACCTGGAGCTTTTTCATTCTATCAATGAAGGTGCGAAAACGTTGTATGAGGTATTGGACAAAACCATTACTCCCATGGGGGCCCGTATGCTGAAGAGATGGATGGCATTGCCGCTTAAGGATGTGGTCCCGATCAACGAACGATTGAATATCGTAGAGTGCTTTATTAATGATGAGGAATTGCGGGCAGGACTGGAAGAACAGTTAAAGGTCATGGGCGACCTCGAACGCATCATTTCCAAAGTGGCAGCTTTGCGGATCTCGCCACGGGAGGTAGCTCACCTGAAGACTGCTTTGTCGGCGGTGGAAACCTTACAGGATATTCTGGAGAAATCCCCGGTTGAGGGACTAAAAAAGATAGCTGAACAGTTGAATCCATGTGCTACGATTCGCGACAAGATTGAAAAAGAGATCAGTCATGATCCGCCCAACCTGGTGAATAAGGGCCATGTGATAGCAAATGGTGTGTCTGATGAGCTGGATGAACTGCGTGAAATCATTTCTTCAGGAAAGGATTACCTGGTAAAACTGCAGGAAAGGGAGATAAAGAACACAAACATACCCTCCCTGAAAGTGGGCTTTAATAATGTGTTCGGATACTATATTGAGGTCAGAAATACCCACAAGGATAAAGTGCCGGAAGAGTGGATCAGGAAACAGACCCTTGTTAGCGCAGAGAGATATATAACGGAAGAGCTAAAGACCTATGAATCGAAAATCCTGGGTGCAGAAGAAAAGATACTAATCCTTGAGACTGAGTTGTTCAACAACCTGGTACTCAGTATATTTGATTATATCCCGGCTATCCAGCTGAATGCAGCCCTGGTAGCAAAACTGGACTGCCTGTTTGCTTTTGCAAATGTGTCGGTTGAAAACCGGTATGTCAGGCCCGAAGTGAACCATTCCCAAATAATAGATATAAAGGAAGGAAGGCATCCGGTCATCGAGAAACAGTTACCAATCGATGAGGAATATATACCCAATGATGTATTTCTCGATAACAAGGAGCAGCAGATCATTATTCTTACAGGTCCCAATATGTCGGGGAAGTCGGCACTGCTCAGGCAGACGGCCCTGATCACCCTGATGGCCCAGATGGGTTGTTATGTCCCTGCAGCTTCTGCAAAGATCGGCTGGGTGGATAAGATCTTTACCCGGGTGGGGGCTTCGGATAATATATCCCTCGGTGAATCGACCTTTATGGTAGAGATGAATGAGGCGGCCAGTATTTTAAATAACCTTTCAGAGCGGAGCCTGATATTGCTGGACGAGATTGGCAGGGGGACAGCCACTTATGATGGGATTTCGATTGCCTGGGCCATGGTTGAGTTTATTCATGAACATCCTGTGGGGAAAGCCAAAACCCTGTTTGCCACACACTATCATGAGCTCAATGAGATGGAGACAGCATATAAGCGGGTAAGGAATTTTAATGTCTCTATAAAGGAATTAAAAAACAAGGTGATCTTTTTACGGAAACTGGAACCGGGTGGCAGTGAGCATAGTTTCGGGATCCATGTTGCCAGGATGGCGGGAATGCCGCGGTCGGTGGTTTATCGTGCCGGCGTGATACTTGAGGAGCTGGAAAAATCGCACCAGAAACAGTCGCTTACCAAGCCTGTTGGCGATCTGGCCTCCAGCCGCGAAGGATTCCAGACCACCTTCTTCCAGCTGGACGACCCTGTACTGAAGCAGATCAGGGATGAGATCAAGCACCTCGACATCGATAACCTGACCCCGATTGAGGCACTGAATAAGTTGAATGAGATCAAGAAGATCACTGGATTAGATAAACCGTGAATCGTTTGTATGAGAGGTGGGAGAGGAGTAAAGTGAATCATAGTATTTCCACCTTGGTTACTTTGAACACAATTTATTTTTGATTATTTAAAAATTGCTTTAAATTTGCCTTCCCTTTACCATGCCCACACCCACTCCCACACCAACTTGTAACTTGCAACCAGCAACTTGCAACTTTTTTATGCGGGAATAGCTCAGTTGGTAGAGCACGACCTTGCCAAGGTCGGGGTCGCGGGTTCGAGTCCCGTTTCCCGCTCTTAAACGTGACGCGTGACGCGTGACGTGTGACGTGTGAATCGGAAGAAAAGATCCCGTAGCGGGATTTTTTTTTGGAAGGGATGTGATATATGGGAGGGGGATTTTGAGGATGATTCTTCAGGATGAAATCTTACACACCCCAGTCCCAAATCTCAAACACTCTCTTCACACTTCACTCGTCACTCTTCACTTCCAAGGGCCCGGGTGGCGGAATTGGTAGACGCGCTGGACTTAAAATCCAGTGGGCCGCAATGCCCGTGCGGGTTCAAGTCCCGCCCCGGGTACAGTAATTGTAATAAATGCCTTGACTATTAATTAGTTGAGGCATTTCTATTTTGATGGTTGTGCTAGGAGTTGCGGTTTGTTCAAGGATTTAAGTGTTTGCAAAGAGAAGAATAATTATTAAATTTATTTATTATATATACTTCAAAATTTACCAATTCACAAAATATAAAATACAATATTCTTTCTTTTCAGGTTTTTTCACAATAATTAATGAAAATATTTAGCAGTGAAAAAAATCATTATCGGACTCCTATCTGGAGTTTTTCTTTTAGTAATTACATGTTGCGCTGTTGTTTACAAAGCCCCAGATTTTCCACAAAGGCAAAGACAACATAAATTAATTGCAATTACTCCCCTAAATGTAACTGTTCAATATCGAAAATTGCCTGAAGGTGTTACTGTTGACGAAATTAAGAAGAATGAAGAAGACCTTGGAAGATATTTCCAAGATCAGTTATATACGAGATTTCTTCAAAGAATTGATTCATATACTATAGATTTCCAGGATGTTTCAAAAACTAACAATATACTGAATCAGAATAACATAAATTATCAATTGCTTCGGGATTACTCTAAAGAAGATTTGGCAAGTCATCTGGGTGTTGATGCAGTTCTTTCAGGTAATATAATAACCTCACAACCGATGTCAACTGGAGGTGCAGTGGCTATGGCTTTTTTATTAGGTTTGTGGGGTCCAACTAATACTGTGGGAGTTGCAATTACCATACATGATGGATCAGACTCAAAATTATTATGGAAATATGAGCATACTTATTCTGGAACAATTGGCAGTAGTTCAGAACAGGTAACAAAGGCATTGTTTAAACATCTTTCAAAAAAGTTCCCATATTTAAAATACACTTCAAGAACTAGAAATTCAGACTTATTTTATGACGATTTATATTATTAATTGGTAATTCACTTCTAATATTCTAGTTTGGGAATACTCCTTAGGGTAATTTAATGCTCTCGTATAATCTTAAAATTTCTTTCGCCACCAAATTACCTAATTTTTCAGCTTCTCTATAATCTTCAAACATTCCTTGTTCATCTCCCAAATCACTTTTTGTTGCACCTCTAATAAAATACGATGCACCGGCAAATTCCGTATCTCCAATTGCCAGGGATTTTTCTATGGATATTGAATAGTAATTAATTGCTTCATAATATTTTAGTTGGGTACTTTTAACAGATCCAATTCCAAAATATGGACTCGGCATCTTATCATTTATAGAAATTGCCTTTTCATAATCTGCAATAGCATCATCAAACCTTCCCAAATTATATTTTGCTAATCCTCTCTCATCGTGTGCTGCAAAATTAATGGAGTCAAGCTTTAATGCTAAATCAAAATAGTAAACAGCCAAGTTGTACTCTTCTTTGTTATTTGCATCCTTGCCTTTACTTATATAAAAGTCCGCAGTTTGTGAATAACTACAATTGATAATAAAAATGCTTATCAATGTTGTATTTAGTAATTTCTTCAATTTTCTAAATTCTTTATAATGCTTCAACATTAAGAAATCATTAATTAGGAAATTGTGAATGAGAACGGTGAAAATCATTAATCTTTTCATGTTCTTATGATTGAAGTTCACATAAAGTTATGAAATATTAAATTACTGGTAAAGGATATGGGTGTAATTTAATCCATTGGATTTCAAAAGAATGTGCTAGAAATCACGTAATGCAGGGTATATTACCCAAATAGATTAAAGTTCGCGATGGTGAAACAATATCACGAGTGAAGATAACTGTTGTAGATAAGCGAAGTACCTTTGTCGAAATAAACAGAGGGAATGAGAATCCAGACCTTATTCATTATTGGTGCAGCAAAGCCCAAATTAAAGTATAGGCATGTATGCTT
>JADHVS010000211.1 GCA_016783865.1 Bacteroidales bacterium | reverse complement strand
ATTTTAGTCAATTTATATCCTGTATTTATCTATCTTATTATACAGCGTCTTACGTGTTATCCCAAGGTCCCTGGCAGATTTAGCCAGGTTGCCCCTGTTTACCTCTATGGCTCTTTTAATCAGTGCCATTTCAAATTCCTTCAGGTTCAGGCTTCCCGTGGCAATGTCGGGTGACTTACCCGGCTTTTGAAACAACATTTCCGGGGAAATGGCATCCTTGTCAGTGAGAATTACAGTCTTTTCAATGCTGTGACGCAATTCCCTGATATTCCCGGGCCAGGAGTAAGCTTCCATCTCTTTAATAGCAGAAACCGTTAGTGAAAGTTCCCCTTTCGCATATTTCTTACCGTACAATGCCAGGAAATGTTCTGCCAGCAGGCGAATATCTTCCCTCCGTTCACGAAGGGCCGGGATTTCAATCTGGATGGTATTGATCCGGTAGAGCAGATCCTCACGGAATTCACCTGACTTGACCATCCTGAGCAGGTTTTTGTTGGTGGCTGAAATCAGCCTGATATCTATTCCTACAGGCTGTGTCGAACCCACCCTGGTGATCTCCCGGTTCTGAAGGACACTCAGGATCTTTGATTGCACCGACAGGGATAAATTTCCAATCT
This sequence comes from Bacteroidales bacterium, assembly GCA_016783865.1. Next base: position 6,694 of record JADHVS010000211.1, on the reverse strand, counting down.
CATCCAGGAAAAGTGTACCTCCCGAAGCAATCTCGAACCGGCCGGGCTTGTCGCTATGCGCATCTGTATATGCCCCTTTTACATGCCCGAACATCTCGCTCTCAAACAGGGTTTCAGGCAGGGCAGCCATATCGACTGAAACAATAACCTCTTCAGACCTGGCAGAACGCTTATGGATCTCTCTCGCAATAACCTCCTTCCCTGTGCCATTTTCACCCAATAAGAGTACATTGACATCCGTTCCGGATACCTTATCCACCATCTCCATCACACGTTTCATGGTGGCAGATGAACCGGTGATGAGGTTAAATTCCCGCTCAATGTTCTCCCTCAGATGGCGTTGCTTGTTTCGAAGGTTCCTTATCTCGAGTTTCGACTTTCTCAGTTTTACGGCTGTCGTAACGGTGGCTAACAGCTTCTCCTCGTTCCACGGCTTCTGAATAAAGTCAGTGGCGCCTGCCTTGATGGCTTTCACCGCCAGGTCGATATCGGCATAGGCCGTAATCATGATCACCCCGATGGCCGGATCGTGCTCCACTATTTTTCCCATCCAGAAAATTCCTTCATTTCCCGAACTTAGCCCGGCGGTAAAATTCATATCGAGAATTACCAGGTCATAGGTGGTTCCTTTCAAAAGCGAGGGAATCAGGTTTGGATTCTTCTGCACCTCAACTTTTTCGAAATGCATGGCCAGTGACAGCCTCAATGATTGAAGGATATCCTCATTGTCATCGACAATCAGGATACTTGCAGGGATTTTTGACATGTTACTCTTAAGCAGGTTGCAAGTTACAGGTTGCAAGTTGCATGTTTATTTGTGCCGACTGCAACTTAATTAATCAGCATAAAGGTAATAAATCTGTATATTTTCTACACACTAATGTGAAAATAATATACACAGCATGTTTTACAGCACACGATAAATAGCTGTTTATATGGCATTTAAGTTTTTGGCACAATGCTTGGCTATATAGTGTCGAGCAACCTTAAATTCAGGGGGTTTAGAGTACTCCTTGAGCACTTTCCTTTTACAGCATCAGAGCCACAAAGAAGTTGTTTTTATAAGCAACTTCTTTTTTTTGGTATTATCTTTGCGTAAGTGAACAAAAACTAATACCATGAGAAAAGCAATAATTCTTCCATTGGTAATGATCCTGGTTTTCTCCCAGAACCTTTTATCACAGGATAATTACAGGGTCATTAAAGTCAATGGTCAGATCATTTATGTAACTTCCGGTAACTCCATGGCTCAGGGTGATGTATTTGCGGAAGATGAGAACCTTTCTTTCCAGACCCAGAATTCGAGGGCTGCCGTTATCAATCCCAATTCAGGGCGGTTCATTCTTACTCCGGAAAATTACGACGATCTGTCATCCGGCAACTCCAATTTCCTTCCGGCCATGAGCAACCTGAGCACGAGGGGTGGCGCTATCAATAACCAGGCAGATCTGGAGAACCAGTTCAGTGAATATCTTACCATTATCCATTCAGCCAGTTATCATGTCAATCCAAATGCCTTCCCGATGAATGATAATAATTTCTTTTACCTGACATTTAATTACGCAGGTGAAGAGATCAATAAAAAGCTGGATTCTGAGGGGACCAAGCTTATTCTCTCAAGGGAAAGCATTCTGACGATTGACGGCAATCCGATACCCGGACTGGAGATTCCGGTTATGACACTCAACTACCTGAGAGATGGAGAACCGGCATATATCAGTGATTTTGTCCTGATCTTCCCCGAGCCGGATGAACTCAATCCCGAGGTCCGGATCATCCTGGATGAATCAAAAGAAAGCTCCTATAACTCAAAAGTCAACAATATCTCCGGATACATCTTTGAATTCTACGGCAAGCCGGATAAAGAGGATGTGATGTATTATCTTGAGAAGGAGTTTGGGCTGAAGAAGGACTAAACTTACCAGTGGGCGTTGCCCCCTGGACCCCCACCTACTTTTTTCCTGGATGAAAAAAGTAGGCAAAAAAATCACCGCTACAGAAAAATAGCTGAAAAATCAAATATTTCAGTATAAGTCTTAACTTTATTCCAACCCCTGAATATTTATATCATGAAAGTAAAAATTATTGGTGGCCTGCTCTTGTTCATGCTCCTCTCATCTTCCTATTCCCAGAACATCAAACTGCCTGTTACCAACTATACCAACAAGGAATATGGCCGGGGATACCAGGAATTGAACCTGTCCATCATCCTGGATGACAGGGATGTTGTTTTCGCCGGGAATGCCAACGGGATCCTGGAGTATGATGGTGTATCATGGCGTTTTATCCCGGTCAGGCGCGGAGCTTATGTCACCTCCCTTGCAAAAGATCAGAACGGAACCATCTACGTCGGTTCACAAAATGATTTTGGTTACCTGGCTCCCGATAATACAGGCAATCTCAATTATATTTCTCTTTCTCAATCGTTGCCCGAAGATGACCAGTTTTTCACTACCATCTGGAAAACATGGGCCGGTAACGGTAAAGTATATTTCCAGGCATATGAATGTATATATATTCTGGAGGATGATTCCATCCAGGCCATCTGGCCCGATTATTCATTCCACACCTCTTTCCTGGTTAACGACCATTTTTTTGTCAGGCAACGCCAGGTTGGATTGATGCAATGGGACAATGGTGAGTTTGCAGAGATCCCCGGCGGAGAAATGTTTGCCAACCTGGGGATCTTTGCTATGCTTCCGGTTCAGACCAGCGGCAAGATCTTTATTGCCACAATGGAAAAAGGTTTTTTTATTTATGATCCGGATCTTTCTTCGGGAAGTATTATTCCCATACACACACAGAACGATGCTTTTCTGACCGGTGCGGGACTTTTCGGAGGTATCGCACTGGATGACGGCAACCTGGCCTTCAATTCGCTCAATGAAGGGATCATCATTACCGATACAAACGGGAAAATACTCAATATCATCAATCAGAATACCGGTCTGAGGGTCAACGATGTAAAACAGATTTACCAGGACCGCAGTAAAAAAATCTGGAGTGCAATGAATAATGGAATTGCAAGGATAGACTACGCATCCCCCTTATCATACTACCAGGAAGAATCGGGATTGAGTGGAAATATCAATGCTGTAATCAGGCACAACGGGCTTATCTGTGTCGGAACAACAAATGGCCTGTTTATCCAGAAGGATAACAAGCAACTCACCCGGTCGATTGAATTCGAACCATTACCCCATTTTGCACACCAGGTATGGGACCTGGTTGAAACAGGCCGCGACCTGATCATCGCTACCAATGCCGGCCTGTTTCAGCTGCAGGGCTCCGGCATAACAAGGATTTCAGACATGGACGCCTTCACACTGCTGTATCTACCTGAAAAACAACTGTTGTTTGTCGGAGGAAACCAGGGATTGACTGCTTTTCAAAAAAAGCTAAACTGGAGACAGGTGAAGGTATTCGAAGATACCCGCGCAGAGATCAAGGAGATCTGTGAGAACAAAAGTACCCTGTATGACGGGACGGAGCTTTGGTTGGGAACCAGTTTCCAGGGAGCGATCAAGGTAGTGGTTAAGGATGACCTGAGCCATGAGACAACCTGGTATTCCGGTGAATTTGACGGCCTGAATGAGGATTGGGTATTACCCTTCCCCTTTCGTGACTCAGTACTGTTCGGATCGCGAACAGGGATATTCGGATTCAATGATGAAGAGGCCATCAGGATGAACCTGCCGGATTCACTCAAGGATGATCCTGATTTCACAAGGGGATTTTTCGAGGGAAAAAATATTTATGACCATGCGATTACCGTACCCGTTTATTTAATAACGGAAGATAAGAAAAGAACATGGATCAATTTCGATAACAACCTGGGGTATATTCCGAATGACATGACTGATACCATATTGTCGAGACGATTCAGCGGGATCGACATGGGAAAGATAAATTGTATATATCCTGATGGAGAAAGCTTATGCTGGATTGGTGCTGCGGACGGACTGATACGGTTTCAACTGGATTATAATAAAGACTTCAGCCAGGATTTCAATACCCTGATCCGGGAGGTAACTGCCAGAACAGACTCGCTTATCTTTAATGGTGCCTTCATGGCCGATGATGGAACGGGAGAGAAATCTATCATATCCCTGAAACAGCCGGAAGGATTTCTTCCTGTTTTGTCGTATGGATGGAATGATATCCGGTTCCAGTTTGCATCACCATTTTACGATGACGAATCAAAAACGACCTATTCATATTTTCTTGAAGGATATGATGAATCTTTTTCTCCCTGGTCTGTCCAATCCTTTGTGAATTATACCAACCTACATGCGGGGGATTATACGTTCCGGATTAAATCAAGAAATATTTATGGGGTGGAAAGCGACACGGCAACCTTTACTTTTTCCATTGCTCCTCCATGGTACCAGACTATCTGGGCATTTGCAGGTTATTTCGTCCTGTTAGTACTCATCATATATATTGCCATCCAGATTGCACTGATCAGGTTAAAAAGAAAAAATGAAAGGCTGGAACAGATTGTGAGGGAAAGGACCGCTGAAATCAGGGAGAAGAATGTTATCCTGGAAGAGCAGAAGAAGGAGATAACCGACAGCATTCACTATGCCCAGCGTATCCAGACAGCCGTTATGCCCAAAATAGAGACCATCAGGAAGAGAGTCCCTGAATATTTCATCCTGTTCAAGCCAAGGGATATTGTAAGCGGCGACTTTTACTGGCTGGCCGACAAAGGCAACAAGATTATCATTGTGGCGGCTGATTGCACAGGCCATGGCGTACCCGGGGCTTTCATGAGCATGCTGGGTGTCAGCTTCCTGAACAAAATAGTGAATGAGAAAAACATATATTCGGCTGGAATGATCCTTGACCAGCTTCGTGACAATGTGATCAGTGCCCTGTCGCAAACAGGGGCATATGGGGAGCAGAAGGACGGGATGGATATGGGATTGTGCGTGATCGATTTTGAAAAGAAAAACATGGAATTTGCGGGGGCACATAACTCATTGTATATGATCCGTGATGACGAACTGAGTGAGACAAAAGCCGACCGGATGCCTGTGGGCCACTATGAAAAGCTGGATGATTTCACCTGCAATACCATCGACCTTAAACCGGGTGACTGTTTCTATATGTTCTCCGATGGGTATGCCGACCAGTTTGGCGGTCCCAATGGGAAAAAGTTCATGTATAAGACCCTTAAAAATCTGCTTCTATCGATCCGTGAAAAGCCGATGTCGGAACAGAAGGGGATCCTCGACAAGAACATTGAAGATTGGAAAGCCGTTCCTGATCCGGATGGAAAACCGCATGAGCAGGTTGATGATATTTTGGTGATTGGGGTTCACATAGAAGAATAAGATGAATATCGAACAAGGAACATGGATTTTTGATTTTTGAAGTGAAGAAGAAAGAAAGATGAACACCGAACAAGGAACATGGATTTTTGATTTTTGAAGTGAAAATTTTAATTGCTCCTGATAAGTTTAAAGGTTGTCTTACGGCAGAAGAAGTAACTGAAGCCATTGTGGAAGGATTACATGCCGTGGATCCTTCCATTGAAGTCATTCCGTTTCCACTGGCCGATGGCGGGGATGGTACGGCACAGATACTTACCAAACATATGAATGGCCGGATGGTTGAGGCAGTTGTGCATGATCCGCTTTTACGTTCAATCAATGCAACATATGGGATCTCCGGGGACGGGCTTTCTGCCTTTATCGAAATGTCGGCAGCATCCGGTTTGAGGCTTCTGACCGAGGAAGAGAGGGATTGTACCCTTACTACCTCCCTGGGTACGGGAGAATTGATCAGGGATGCCATCCACAGGGGAGCACGGAAGATCCTGCTCGGGATCGGGGGAAGTGCCACGAATGATGCCGGTATAGGTATGGCTTCTGCCCTGGGGTATAGTTTCGCAGATAAGAATGGAACTCACCTGGAACCTGTCGGGAAAAACCTGGTCCGGATAGCCGGAATCGACGATTCCAACCTGTTTTTTTTCCTGGAAGAAATTGAGGTGACCGTTGCCTGTGATGTGGAAAATCCGTTATATGGTGAGAACGGTGCAGCATATGTTTATGCCCCACAGAAAGGAGCCAATCCTGAACAGGTCAAGGATCTGGATAATGGTTTGCGAAATTTTGCCGAAGTGGTGGACTCAAAATATAACCGCGACATAAACACATTCCCTGGTGCCGGGGCTGCCGGAGGCATGGGGGCCGGTGCCATGATATTCCTGAACGCGAAGCTGGTGAATGGCATTAAAATGGTCATGGACCAGACCAATTTTGCAGAACAGGTTAACAGAGCAGATGTGATCATTACGGGCGAAGGCAGGATGGATGACCAGACCTTTAAAGGGAAGGTGGTGGACGGGGTTTGCCGGCAGGCCTCATCCCGGAATAAAAAAGTAATTGCCATTTGCGGCCAGGTTCGACTGGAAAAGGAAGCACTGAAAAACCAGCCCCTCAGCCATTGTTTCTCAATCGAGGATCACGCAGGTGAAGTCAATCTGGATCCGGAAGTTACCCGGAAAAATATTATTGAACTGATTAACCGGTATTCCATGAAAATTATTTAATTTGAACATTATTAAACTAATCAAAGTCTACTGTTATGAAAAAGCTCTTGTTAACCTTTATTGTTTCCTTATTCGCACTTGGAATCTATGCCCAGGACAGTGGTTTCGGAATTGGTGTCATGGCCGGTGAGC
>JADHVS010000210.1 GCA_016783865.1 Bacteroidales bacterium | reverse complement strand
CTGTGCTCCCTTTTGTTGACCTATTTTAAGGAATTTTGTTTCAGGAGGATTATAGACCAGGTCATACAACAAATGGTTTTCCGTCAGCAGGTCATAGGGAATATCAGGAAAAGTATCCACATCAGGATAGGTCCCTAATGGAGTAGTATTTATAATAACCAGGTACTTCCTGATCAACGGCAGACAAAGATCCTGGTAGCCGATTGTATTTCCGGAATCCTGCCTGGAAACAATCTTATAATCGATACCCAGCTCATTCAAAACAAATTGTATCGCCTTCGAAGCACCTCCAGTACCAAGTATCAGGGCATTCTTATGTTCAGGAATGAGATATGGATATATCGACTCACGAAAACCATATGCATCGGTATTGAAACCTGCCAGGTGCTTTTTGCCACCCCGGTTAGTGATCTTTATAGTATTCACTGCACCAATCTGCCGGGCAGTATCATCTGCCTCATCCAGGAAAGGGATAACCTGTTCTTTATATGGAATGGTAACGTTTAATCCGATCAGATCCGGCAGATCTAGTATTTCCGGAAATTTTTCAATGGAATCAATCGGAAAGTTCTTGTAGCTGTATCCTTCAATCTGTTCATCCCGGAACTTATCCGAAAAATACTTTTCAGAGAAGGAATGTGTGAGCGGATGACCGATTAATCCCAGTAGCTTCATGCTTTCTTTTCCCTGGATAATAGTTCAAATAAAAGAATTAATCCAATACCGGCCAAAGCCAGCAATGCAGCAAAAAGAAGTTGCGGATCCTGCTGGGTCAGGTCATGGAACCTGCCTGGAAAAACATTTTGTTCGACCAGTGGCATAAGCTCTCCATGTGAATCGGTATAGGTTTCAACCGTCACCTTCCACGGCCAGATCTTATTCAGAGATCCTATCATAAAACCGGCCAGCAAGGCAATGGTCAGATGGTGATATAGCTTTAGCAGCCAGGATAGAAGGTTCGCAAAACTAATTATTCCAACAACAGCACCAATGATCAGTACAGCAAGAATATCCAGTTTACCCTCATTCACTGCATTCAGAATAAACTGATATTTGCCCAGCAACAACAGTATGAATGAACCGGAAATTCCCGGCAGGATCATGGCACAGATGGCCAATGCACCTGACAGAAATATAAACCAGTAGGCCTCTGTTGTTTCTGCAGGACTAATACTTGTAATCAGGAAAGCTGCAGCTGCTCCAACCAGCATGCTGATTCCTGTCTGAAGGTTCCAGCGGCCGATCTTCTTTGCTACAAAAACAGCCGATGCCAGGATCAGGCCGAAAAAGAACGACCAGATCAGAACAGGATGGTTAATCAGAATATATTCAAGCACCCTGGCCAGGGAGAGAACACTCACCAGTATACCTGCGACAAGAACTAAAAGAAAGGTTCCGTTGACTGCCTGCCAGAATGATTTGATGCCGTCCTTAAACAACGTCCTTGCTGCGGCTATATTGATTGATTTGATAGAGGAGACCAGTTCCTCGTAAATACCAGTAATAAATGCAATTGTTCCTCCTGAAACTCCCGGTACTACATCGGCTGCTCCCATGCCAACTCCTTTTAATGCAATAACCAGGTATTCTTTGATGCTTCGGTTCATTGTTTCTTATCCTGTAAATGATCGGGTAAGTTATCAAAGAAAGTATCACCCCTGAGGCCCAGCCTGAGAGTTTCCAATGGTATCACTTCCTGTGCTGCAATATTTCCCAGGTTTACGTTCGGTCCCAGCAATTTAATAAACCATGCCTGCTGATTTTTATCAGGAGCTTCCCACAATACATCCTCTGGTTTGATATGACCTATTATATCATCCACCAGGTCGGTGTTGGCTGAACCATCCTTATTATAAATTCCAATAGTCCCGCTTTCCCGGGCCTCTGCAATAACCTTCCAGGAGCCTGCCTGCAATTCGGCTTTCATCATGGCCACCCATTGATCGGCCGGAATCACAACATCAGCGACCTTTGAGCCTACTTCTGATAATACAGTTGCCTGCTGAGAAAGCAGGCTGATGTATTTCAGCTTTTCATCGTGGGGAATTACCATTGATCCATCTGATACCTCCGCCACTTCTACCTGGTATTTATCAAGCATTTTCCGGTAATCGTCAAACATGTCCCGAATAATAAAAGCCTCGAACATTGTGCCGCCAAAATAGGGTTTCAGGTCAGCCTTCTTATATAAATTTATTTTCTGTTGAAGGTTCCGGGTTATTATCCCGGTTCCAAAACCAAGTTTCACGAGGTCGGTGTATTCTGAACTGGATGAGGCAAAATTTTCCGCCTCCCGGATACTCAGACCTTTGTCCATCATCATGGTTAGTCCATAATTCCTTGGTTTTCCGGGCCTGTTCGGCAAATAGGGTAAATCATAAGTTAGCATCAGGGAATGGATTTATATTTATTTATCAGGCGATTGATCGTCGTATCATCTTTTAATGCGGGACAATACCTGAATGCAACCGTATGATCTTCGAATGAAATCTTCAGGCCCTTTTCAAAAAACTTGTGAGCGAGGTCAGAACGATTATCCAGGCAGTAAAAAGCCGACAGGTGGTAATTCACTTCGGCAATGTCGAAGTTAAAATCATAAGCATCTTTTAGTATTCTTATGGCATTTGTGATCCCATTATGGTCGTATTCAAGATCTGCAAGGTTTAGCCAGGCCTCATAATCATATGGATCCAGTTCAATGGCTTTCCTGTATGCAATCATTGCATTTTTATAATGCCCCAGGCTGGCCTTCAAATTTCCCAGAGTATACCAGTAATCCGAGTTCTCTTCATCCAGTTCAATTGCCTTTTCAATATATATAAGTGCCTGCATGTGCTCCGACTGGTATTGGCTGCAAACCGCCAGTCCAAACCAGGCATCGCTGAATTCAGGATCAAGCCCGGCGGCTTTCTTATACCAATTGATCGCAATTTCATATTTTTTTATTTTCTCGAGGCATTCGCCCATATGACACATAGCCACTACGTTCTCCGGTTCCAGCTTCAGGAATTCCTCATAAACAATAAGTGCATCTTCAAATTTGCCTGATTGGGTAAGTGCAATAGCCTTATTTAAATATGCAGATGAAAACCTGTCGTTTATGGCGATGGTATAATCGTAAGCATCAATGGCCTTTCCATAGTCCTCCATCTTAAAATAAACGAATCCAAGGTTATGCCAGACACTATCCGCAAATGGCTCAAGGTCGAGATACTGCTTATAATAGACGATCGTTTTATTATAATCATGGATCTTTTCATAACAATGCGCCAGTTCATAAATGATGTTCAGTTTTTCCGATGAATCATCGAGGGCCTTTAGCAGGTATTTTATGGCTGTCTTGTAATGATGAATATATTCAAACGACAGAGCAATGTCAAACAATACCTCATCCCTGTCATCAAAAGTGAATTTCAATGCTTCATCAAATGCTTTTTCAGCTTCAGATATTTTCCCCAACTGGTTATATACCATTCCCTTAAGAAGGTGAAGTTCATTATTTGTCGATTCGATCTTGTCAACTTTCACCAAAATTGACAGGGCTTTGGAAGGTTCACCCTTTTCCGCAAAGATCTGGGCCTGTTTGATGACCAATGAAGTAGCAGAAGGATGCAAACGAATACCCATATTCACAGCATCGATTGCTTCCACAAAATTGTTTCCGTCAAGATAATGATCAATGATGCGTTCGAACTGATACACATCAAAATAGGTGGAGGATTTACTCTTTAATACCCGCTCAAACTGCTTCAACATTTTATTGAATTCCGCGTCTTCCCTCAAACTTTCGTACTCATCACTCATTACCGTCCTTTTAAAGTAAGCTGCAAAAATATAAAAAAAAGTGAATCGTGAATCGTGAATCGTGAATCGGGGGTGTGGGTTGTGGGTAAATTTATTCCAGAGTGTCATGTTCTTCCAAAGGATACTTATCCTGATTCAGTTTAAATCTGGCTACCAGAATATCCCTTATTTCTCGTAGCTCCCTTACCAGCATGGGATTTTCATCCAGACGATCATCAATACTATTCAGATGAAGATCCATGGCAATTATAGTTTCTTCACCCTGGCTGATTAACCTGTTATTAACACCTGTTTGTTCCAGGATCATACAAATGCTATACAGGTTGAAATAGGCTTCATTAAAAATCAGTAATTCCTTGCCTGTTTCCGGGCCGAACTTGCTCACCAATATTTTCCAAAGGGCCTGATCCGGATCATATGCGCCAGTATTCCAGGCATAATCTGCCATAGTAGCATATTTTATTTTTGCCAGTTCAGATGATGCAGGATAGTTAATAAAGAGGTTACGCTGACCGTTCATTAAATGGAACTCATCCGGAAAATTAACATCGAAGGGCTCGAACAGGTTGCACATAATGGCTTTCCCGGGATAATATTCCGTATAGCCACCCCACCTCCCGGTCCTCGTTCTGGCATTCATTGAATTATCCAATAAAACAGGATTTCGCCCGATATATTCTCTGAAGCGGGTAATATCAGTTTCGTCAAGGGAAAGTGACGTAGCGCTTCCACCCGACCATAATATGGATGTTTCATAAGGGATCAGCTGCAACAGGTCGGAAAAATAAAACTCTGCCCTGCCCCTGCTCATATCAATGCTTTCATTATTATACCAGGGTGGGATAAATTCTATTTCAATATTTTCATTATATCTGTTCCTGAACTGGTATAATTGGTTTATCAGATAGGCATGGGCAGTCTGGAGATTCAAATACCTTTCCCTGTCTTTGCGGTGATACAAGACAAAACTTTGATCATTGTTATCAATAAAGGGTAAATTATCCTGTGTTCCAAGAAGTAAAGAACTAATACCAGCCTGTATACCTGTACTGAACATGTCAACCAGCTGATTCATACTTGCCGGATTCGAGTGGTACCATACATTTCTCAGGTTTTCCTCTATCGAGTCGAGGCTAACACTTCCCGATAAATGAATATATGGATTGATGATCTGCCCAAATTCAAAAGTACCTGCAGATCTTGAATACTGACCAATCGCTGAAAGGCCTTCACTATAGCCAGGCTGGAGCTGAAACCAATTCTCTGAAGTATTGTCGGTGGCATGATCCAGGTAGGCAAAGTTTAGTTTATAGAAAGAAAGCTCTTCAATAGAGCGAATATTTTTTTCAATCTGCTCCATATTATCCCATCCCGGCAAAAGGAATGATCTTTTAAGATAATCGGGATAGTCAACAACAACCGCCTGATTGTAAACAAACGAGCTGTCATCGAGCAATTGAGAAGCAGTTACCGCCGCATAGTAATCACCTATGGCTTCAGTTCCAATAAGGAATACCAGATTCCTGTTTATTGAGTCGGGAATAATGCAATATCCCTGTGGATGATTTGAAATTTCTTTTACAGGAACTTTATATTTGTGATTATTGTACAGATTGTTTTGTCCCAGTGAAAATATCAGTCTGCCTGAAACAATATCCTTTGTGGAGATATTCGTGACTACACTTGTAATAATATCACAACTATCGCCGAGGGAATTACAAAATACCTTATCCAGCTTTGCTTTTAAGATGCTTGCTCCGGAACTTGTTTGTATTGTAGGCTTTTGAGGTATCAGTATGAGGGGTGGCAGAATGGTGTCGTGTTGGATATTAAAATATAAGAGCGGCCTGAGTGGCACGACTTTCTGTGGAGTGGGTGTCAGCAGGTCAATTCTCGAATACATTGTATCAAATAATGTTTCCACCTTCTCCAGCGGGGTGAAATTCCATCTTGAATACCTGAAATTGACCAGGTCGATCCACATAGTGCCCGTTCCTTTTAAGCCAATATAGATCTTTACAAACCTGGCATTGTCGGGAATGTCTCCTTCTGAATAGGGAAAGTGGCAGGTACGGCCATTGACCTTTGCCCACCCGAGCTTATCTATTGACCAGTAGTTAGCAAAATTATATCCCTTGAGAGAGTTGTCAATAAATGAACCTGTGAGTGGATTTATGCTTTTACCTTCGATCAGTAACTTGTTTCTGTCATAGTACAGCAACCTCACATCTATTGCATCGAAGATCTTTGCACCCCGGCGCACCTGGTTCGACTGAATATTCTCTAGTCTTACATGATATTTGAGTTCATAATTACCGGGGATAACCCGGATGAAATCACTTATAATGGCATCTCCCTGGCTTTCTGTCTCATCTGAAACCTCCCTGACTATTTTTACTGCATAGTGTCCATGGAAAACCTCATCAGGCTTGATGGTGGAATCGGAAAATGCATCAATCCACATCACATGATCGCCCAACTTTTTCCAGCCCTTGATTTGAAAACTGGTATTAGCACTGTCGATGCTATAAATTTTGCCTACTTCAAAGGAAGGATTGTAAATCAGGTTTACCTTTTCATACTGCGATGATCTCACCCGGTAAGGGATGGAACGTGTATCGTTTCCGGACCAATCTGCAAAGGAAGGGACCGATTTATCCTCCTCAAGGCACCTGGTTGTTAATAAGGCAATGAGAATGAGTGGAATAAGGATTAATATCTTCCTTGTGCAGTTTACCATTCAGTGTGTTTCCTTTATCGTAAATTTAATCTATTTCACCTCAATACAAAATGATTTTATGGAATGTATTGTCAGGATTTTATTAAGCTACTCAACCAATATTTCTTAACGGTAAGGAAATATATTATTGTATACCTGGGTAGCTGTTTTTATTAAAACTGGAAACCAAATCTTAATTCAAGCCTGTTGTATTTTTTCAGAAGCTCGGTAGTTTCGCCGGTCCATTCCCGTGTTCGGATCGAATGAATGCCCTGGTACCTGTAGAGCAGAGATATTACAAGTGCATTTCTGTAACTCAGCCAGATCTTTGTCCCTAAACCGGCCGCCCACATAAAGCCTCCTGTGGCATCGATTGAGTAATCCCACATATATTCGGGATCACCGACAGCAAACGAATATCCTGCTCTGATGGTGGTGAAAGGTGATAATTTCTGTGCATTTATCTGCCAGGTGAAAGATGCGTATAGTGGGACGGTTAGTTGCTCAAAAAATTCCAGGCCGGATCCTGCCCCTGCTGCCAATCCTTTGCTAAATGTATAATTATGGGTAGAAATGATAGAAAATATGGCATTTTTTTCATTGTAACCTGTGGCTATCAACAGCCCGAAATCAGTTATGTTAGAATAACCTGTTTCCTTGGGTGTAAAGGATTTATTTTTCCTTGTCTGTAATACCTCCTGCCTGACCGATGTTATTTCATCGATTTTAAATTGAAATATATTATGGCAGAGTGTTTCGATACGGAAAAAAGAGGAATCGGGCTGATCAATGAGATGTCCCCTGATCAC
>JADHVS010000209.1 GCA_016783865.1 Bacteroidales bacterium | reverse complement strand
AAATAGCCATCTTGCCCGTCCCCATATCATACGTTCCGGCCAGATGATACCATGTATTCCTCTCAAGGAATGCCTCCGATGCCAGTTCTTCCCAGACATCTCCCACCATTATGTTAATTCCTGGATGACCATGAGCATCAATACCCAGGAAATAACCTTCATCATCACCCTGTTGTACGACAGGTGTCCAGTTCCATGGATAGGCACCAATAGTAATCCATGCCTCCAGCGTGATGCCGTCAGTTATTGCCGGAGCATTCTCAGTGGTTAATTGAATAACCGTATTATATCCATCGAACTGAAGTGCCGTACCTGAAATACCCTTTTTCCACAAACTTTTGTGACCGGCTATTTCAACCACTTCTCCTGAAACGCTCTCGGTCGTTTCATTTCCTTTTGCCTCATTAAACCTGAACCACAAAACCGGATCGGTGACAGTTCTGGAAATTTCCGGAGATCCTTCAACGGGTTTAACCAGATCAGACAATTTTGGTTCTTTGGTCGACACATCTGTGATTCCTTCGGAAGTTAAAGTAAAAGACTGAACTGTTTTATTTCCCGGATCCTTCCAGCCATCAATCCTTTGCGTTCCCTGCCTGATGGTTCTCTGAACTGTTAAATCTGATTTAATGGTAAAGTATTCATCAACAAATTTCGTAGCATCCACACCGGTATGGGGATTTATCCCGCCAAATTCAGGAAGGTACCGCCAGTGGACGACAACTTTCTCGCTATTGCTCTCGATAATTTTAACCCAGGAATGGGTATTGATCCGATCGGGCATCTGCCCCTCACCGTCCCCCTTCCTTGGAATGACTTCCTCAACAAACCATTTTCCATTGGCTGTCTCCAGATAAGGCAGATAACTGGATCCGCGCCAGAATACAAATTTTCCTTTATCCTTTCCCAGGTCGATTACGATATCTGCGTAATCACCCGTCCGGGAGTATTTTTCAAACTCCTCTCCCGAATTGATTTTTGTATAGAATGCACCAAAAGTACCAAGTTTGAGCTCCCTTACAGGAATGACTGAGGTTTGGCAACCCATTATTGCTAAAAAAAACAAAGGAATAATTAACTTGAATTTCATTTCTATAAATGTTGATTAGTTAAATTGTTGATTTATTTATCTGTTTGTCTGTATGTTAAAATATAGTAATTAGGTGATTGTCAGGGTATTGTGCGCTTTCTTAAGGCTTGCCTGGATATTGAGTCCGTATGGACATGCACCTGTACACGGAGCAGAACATTGATAACAAAGAGCAGCATTCTTCTTCGATAATTCATTGTACCTGGTCATGGCATACTTCTCTCGGCCCTGAAGCTTGAAATAGTAATTATATCGCATAATCCTGCTTACAGGTAAATTATAAGGACAGGCTTCTACACAAGCAGAGCATCCATGGCGGCAATATTTATTATTGAATATTTGGGCATAATCATGGATCATTTCTCTCTCAAAGTTTGTCATTTGTTCACAGGCAAGCGGTACAAACGTATCTACTGCACTGAATGAGGCCATAGTTATTGTCACGGTATTCATATCGGGATTTTCCAAAACCCATTTGAGGCTTACTTTTCTCAATTCCTCGGAAGAAGTAATCCCATATTTGTCAATGTAAGGTTTCAGGTCCTCAAGTCCCTCATTGTGCTCCTCAACAATGGCCTGCATCTCTTCAATAGCTTCTGACCTGTCAATGTCATCCTCATCCATTAACTCCTTCACAAATTCTTCCTGTTCTTCAGTCAGGTTTTCAGGATCAATATCATCCAGAACCTGGAAAGCAGTATCGTCTCCAAATGGAGTTTCTATTCCAGGTGATGTCTTCATGGCCACAGTACCCACATTTTTCTCCTTGCATATTTGAATGACCCGTTCTGCTTCCTCTTTATTCATAAAGTTATAATTGAACAGCATCAGATTGAATCTGCCATCACTTGCAGCCGCTGTCAATACCTTTTCAAAAGGGTCACCCTCACCATCTTCTGTACCGTGACAAGAAATACCGGCGTGCATAAGCCTGCCCTCTTCTTTCAACTGTTTCACTGCGTCATGAAATCCATCATTTTTGAGTGCCCTGATATCCTCCACACCATGGATATACAAGGCATCATAATAATCAGAATCCAACCGATCAAGGCTTTTTCTGAATCTTTTCAGGATGTTGTCTTTGGTCTCGTCGTGATCCATTCCAAGCTTGGTAGTGATAAAAAGTTTTTTGCGATCCATACCCTGAATGGCCTTGCCAACGGTACGTTCTGAATTGCCCCGGTAGTATCCTTCTGCCGTATCGATATGATTTACACCCAGGTCAATGGCTCGTTTATACACATTGACATTCTGACAAAATCCACCAATGGCAACGGGATAAACCTTAAATCCGGTTCGTCCCAGGATCCTGTACTCAACGTCCATGGTTTCTTTATTTGCAATTAACGATCTGCTGGTGGTTACGGGAAGCAGGCTTCCTGCTACAATCGCCCCTCCTGATTTCTTTAAAAAATCACGCCTGTTAACGGATAGCTTTAATCTGTTCTTCATAATATTCTGATTAAAATTTACTCTCAATAAAAACTTCCTCAAAATACAGAATGATGAACAAAATATCAAACTTTCTTACACTTTAAAAGAAAGTTTAGAGATATTATTACTAATCCGGGGCAAGGTGGAAACAGCTGAATAGTTCTCAAATAGCAGGTTTAAAAGATCTGGTTGAATTCAAGTTTCTCTCCGTCAGGTCCACGTATGGCAAAATACCTGCACCCATTCTCCCAGAAATCCAGGAAGACCGGTTTATCCTCGATGGTTTCAAAGCCTGCAGATGTTAATTCCTCAAACGCCTGGTCAATATCTTTAACACTGAAAGCTATATGATCAATGTGGCCATCAGACCTGTTTTTCAGGGCCTCACGCTCCTCCCCTGTTAATTGATAAAGCTCAATGATCACATTGTCATGTTTCATCATCGCCACCTGGATGGCATCATCTCCCTCAGTGACTTCTGCAGACATAATCCTTTCAAATCCCAGGTCCTGATAAAACCGAACAGACGATTCAAGGTTGGTCACCGGTACTCCTAAATGCTGAATGCCACCAAGATTCCCTTTTAAATGTGAGGACTTGTTCATAGTCAACTATTTTTTTAATCAATACCAAATTTTTTCTGGATCTGTTCGAGCGTAATTCCCTTGGTCTCAGGCATGACAAAGATGACCCATATAAGCTGTCCCACCATACACACGGCATAAAAAGCAAAGGCATGTCCACCGGATTTTTCTGCAATAACCGGGAAGGTCCATGAGATCAGGGCAGCCATAAACCAGTGGGTGAAGCTTCCCAGGGCCTGGCCACGCGCCCGCACCCTGTTTGGAAAGATCTCACTAATAAATACCCAGATGACGGCTCCCTGTCCAAAAGCATGGGAGGCAATGAATACCAGCAGGCTGATCATGACAATCAAGCCTCCTGTCTCGGTAAATTCTTTTCCAGATGTATAAAACGCCCAAGCTGTAACGGCCAGACTCACGATATAACCAATGGATCCAATCAGCATCAGTTTTTTTCTGCCAAAATGATCTATTATGAGCAGGGCCGCCATGGTAAAGATCATATTGGTCCCGCCAATTATTACGGCCTGCAACATCGATGCCTCCGATCCGGCACCAGCCATCCGGAAGATGTGGGGAGCATAATACATTACCACGTTGATACCCGACAGCTGGTTAAATACGGCTATCATCACGGCCAGCATGATGGGTTTTATATATTTCTTTGACAGGAATGGCTCTTTTAAAGAGTGATGTTCGAGATTGAGTGATTCCTGGATCTCTTTGATCTCGTCGCTGACATTGCCACTGTCGGTACCACATCTGGCCAGTACGGCTGTGGCTTCAGTGATGCGATCTTTAGCTACCAACCATCGCGGACTCCTTGGATTGAGGAACAAGAGGAAAAAGAATATGGCAGCAGGAAATGCTTCAACGCCAAACATCCACCTCCATTCAACAGCACCCAGGTTCAATTTGGAAATAAGGTAGTTTGAAAAGAAGGCAAGCATGATTCCCAGCACAATGTTGAATTGGGTAACGGCAACCATTCTCCCGCGAACCCTCGCTGGAGAGATCTCAGCGATATACATCGGGCTGATAACAGAAGATCCGCCAACACCTACCCCGCCAATAAACCGGAAAATCAGGAACACGATCCAATGCTGAGCAAGGGCACTGCCGATGGCAGAAATAAAATAGGCAACAGCAAGAAAATACAGGATTCTTTTTCTTCCCCATCTATCCGCAGGTCTTCCGATAATAATGGCTCCAACGACTGTGCCGATAAGGGCACTGGCCACAGTGAATCCAAGTGTAAATGAGGACAATTCAAAAACATCTTTGAGCCAGCTGGTAGTGCCAGAAATTACAGCTGTATCGAATCCGAACAGGAGCCCGCCAAGTGCCGCAATAATGGTAGAACTAAGCAGCGCAGGTTTCAGTCTCATGTGCAATATTATTTTGCAAAAATGTCATTCTGAATTCATTTCAGAATCTTCTTAAAATTATCAGAATCTCCTTGAAACCACAAAGGGATTCTAAATTATAGTCATCCTGAACTCGGTTCAGGATGACTGCCTCACCTAATGATAAAATGCTTCTCCAGGTATTACCTGTTTTTCAATGCCCGGTCCTTTGTATTTCACCTCAAGCCCTCTCCCGCCTTCTCCCTGGTAATACTCAAGGCGGAAGGAGAACAATCCGGCACTCAGGGCTACCTGTCCCGACTTTTCAACCATCCCATGCCGGAAGTCATTATCTACAACCAGCTCACCATCTATATACAACTTTGATCCATCATCCGAATCCGAATAGAAAGTATAGATCCCGCTTTTGGTGACTTTTACATATCCTTCAAATATTAACGCAAATGCTTCGTCACGTTTAGCCGGATCGAGGTTGCACTGAGCTGTTATGCCTTCCAACACTGGCTGAAGCTCCTTAAAATCAGGTATCTGACTCCACTCCTTATCGGTTTCATTTTCAAAATACTGATATGTCAATCCAGGTTCAAGACCTGATTTCTCAACTCCATCCCGAAGTGTAACTTTTTCAAATGCATGCTCCGCGATTCCGCTATAAGACCCTTCACTCCAAAAGGTTCGGGCTTTTACTGTGGCAGATTTGCTCAATTTAACAGGACCGGAACAGAGCAACGATTCTTTATCCGGAACTGAACCATCCAGGGTATACCTGATCTCCCCCTGCTGCAGTGTATTAATTATTTCAATTTCTATCTTATCAAGGAAAATGTTTGATCCGGCAATAATCACCGGGGGCAGGAAACCGCTGTTAACCCTGGATACCTTATCCGGATCCATCTTGATAATTTTTCTGTCGTAGGTCATTAAACCATTTACCTCAATCTCTACATCGGATGTCTGGGTATATACAGCAGCCGATAATCCATTCTGAACCATGGGCATCAGTTCACGAATGAGTGCTGTATATGCATCAAGCAGATCATCAGTGGTCTCATAACTCCTGTATCCCCAGTTGTCCTTTTCCTGCCATGTATGTCCTTCAATGGGCAATCCAAGTCCCCCGAATTCACCCAGCACAATGGCCCTTTCCTTTTCCAGGTCGGGAATTGCAGGACCAGGGTAAGCATGTATATCCTGTATGTCACCTACCTTTCTGTCCGCCCATCCGCTCGAGGGATTAACCAGACGAGTCGGATCCAATCCCTTGACAAAATCAACGATATCGCCGGTAGCATACTGGCCCCAGCCTTCATTGAAAGGTACCCACATAACAATGCTGGGATGGTTGAAATAATCTTCCACCAGTTGCTGCAGTTCATACCTGAATTGCTTGTCAGATCCTTCGGTCCGGATGAAATCCGGTTCATCAGGACTGATATACTCGTCACCACTTGGCATATCCTGCCATACAATCAGCCCCAGCCTATCACACCAGTAATACCATCGTTCAGGTTCAATCTTCACATGCTTTCTGGCCATATTAAATCCAAGTTTTTTAGTAACTTCCACATCATATCTCAGCGCATCATCTGTGGCTGCAGTATATAGTCCATCCGGCCACCAACCCTGATCGAGGGGCCCGAACTGAAACAAAAACTCATTGTTCAGCATCATGCGGGTAATTCCTTTTTCATCCTTGCCGAGGGAAATTTTCCGCATACCTGCATAGCTCTTAATGTGGTCCAGAACCTCACCCTCTTTATCCAATAGAGTCAGTTTAAGATCATAAAGGAAAGGATGGTGGGGCGACCATAGTTTCATGTCCGGAACATCAATTACAATAAAGTCTCCTTCGGCAACAGCCTGAGAAATCCCAATCCCATCCAGTAACAGATCGGCAACCAGTTTGACTTCATCTCCTGCACCAGCCAGATCGTGCCACACAATGACCTGTTCTTCGTCGATGTCTGGAATAATTTTAAACCGGTTAATATATGTCTTGTTTACCGGCTCCACCCAAACCGTTTGCCAGATTCCGGTTACCGAGGTATACCAGATCCCGCGGGGATTACTAACCTGTTTACCACGCGGTTGTGTTCCCTCATCCACTGGATCCCAGACAGAAAGGATAATTTCCTGCTCACCATTATCGGTCAATGCTTTAGATATATTGAAACTGAAAGCATCATAACCTCCTTTATGCGATCCCACCTCCTGACTGTTCACCCAGACAGAAGCTTCCCAGTCAACAGCTCCAAAATGAAGCCAGATAAGCTTATCATTCCAGCCTTCAGGCATATTAAAGGTTCTTTTATACCATACTTCGTTATCAGTTCCAACAGTTTTTCCCACACCTGACAAAGCCGATTCAACCGGGTATGGAACCAGTATTTTTCCATCCCATTTTTTGGGTCGGCCACTCCCTTTTGGCACAATGGCAAAATCCCACAAGCCATTCAGGTTCAGCCATTCCTCCCGTACCATTTGGGGACGTGGATATTCCGGCAGGGCATTATCCGGATTTACATTCTCCGACCAGGAAGTCAGTAGGGGGCCATCGACGATTTGCCAATCTGAATCAGATTTTTGGTCTGTGGTGCAGGCACCAGAAAACAAAATAAGTAGAATTACGCAAAGTCTTGTTGATGTTTTCATAGGTTATTGGTTTTTAACAAAAATGAGCTTTTTTGATACGATATATTCTTCGGTCCTTATAACCCATTTGCAGTTCCCGTGACGAATTGATTTCGGCGACCAGGTTGTGCAGGATGCTCCTGGTTCAAGCTGGCCATTTTTGTCATTCGTTATATTGTCTTTAATTTTTGCCGCATTTTCTTTCAGTCCGTGCGTTGGAGTGGGACGGGCTGGAAGGCTCTTTGGCGAAATT
>JADHVS010000037.1 GCA_016783865.1 Bacteroidales bacterium | reverse complement strand
TGCTCGCACAGGCTGTAAAGTCCGTAAGGGCGGGACCAAATTGCGTTTAGCATTTTGTTCTGGCACGTTTTGATTCGATATCCAGCTAAAGCTAATTATTTCAATAAAGTTACGAAGCAATTTGGTTTAGCGCCGCGTTAGCGTTCATGCTTAAAAAGAGATATGAATATCGTGACAATAAAACGAAAAACAGAAAAGGAATGACAATATTGAAAGAAAAAGATTCCCGACTCCTCGCATTTTTAAAAATTTCTGCCAACACACTTGCAGCACATTTGCAAGTCGCCCCAGCCGACCCGCAAACCAAAACCAGCAAAAGAGCTGCTATAACCAAACCCTTAAAATGAAGATGCAAAAACAAAACTCACCGCACTATCTCAACCATCGAACAAGGTTGCGTGAGCGATTTCTGGAGTTAGGTATAAATGGGTTAAATGACTATGAAATTATTGAGTTATTTTTAACATTTGTTATGCCCCAAAAAGATGTAAAACAGGAAGCCAAAGAAGTCATTAATAGATTTGGCTCAGTAAAAGGTTTTTTTGAAGCTGATGAAAAAGAACTTGCGCAAATCAAGTATTTCAAAAATAAAGCACTTACGCTCAGGAAGTTCATCAGAGAAATTACTGAATTATATCAGCTTGAAGCTATAAAGGGCATCCCGGTTACTCAAACAAGAGAGAACCTCATTAAATACTGTATTAATAAACTTGGATTTATCAAGGAGGAACAATTCTGGGTTTTATCTCTTGATAGCAAATATGCACTAATAAGGGCCGATTTAATTTCGAAAGGTTTAGCAAATAAAACAACGGTTTACCCTAAACAAATTGTAGAAACAGCATTAAAAAACAAAGCATTTTCAATTTTGCTTTTACACAACCATACCAATGGTAATCCGGAACCCTCGGAGGAAGATAAAACAATTACAAAAGCAATCGAAATCCCTGCAAGATTGATAAACATTTCAATTTACGATCACATCATTGTCGCTGAAAACAAGTATTTTAGTTTTAAAGAAAACAAGTTGTTGTAATGGATAAAGCCAGAGAAGCTATATTGGAAGCATTCCCAAATCTGAATACAGGTCAGAAAGAAGCCATTTTTATTACGGATGGCCCAAATCTGATTATTGCCGGCCCTGGCACTGGTAAAACCTTTACATTAACACTTCGAACTCTTTATTTGCTTTTATCCGGTAAAGCACAACCTTCGGAAATTGTGCTTACAACATTTACTCAAAAAGCTTCATTTGAATTACGGGACAGACTAAGTCAATTTTCAAAAAAACTGAATTTTAAAGTGAATCTGCATGAATTGATTACCGGAACAATTCATAGCATTTGCGATAATTTTATTCTGGCTAACATTAAGCAATCCGCATTAAAAAAGAATTACATCATTCTTGATGATCTTACAGCTTCCCTGTTTATCAATGAAAATTTTGATAAGATCGTTGAACCATTTAAAGTGGATAGAAAGTTCTTTAACCGTTGGCAAGGGAAATGGGACACTATTTCCCGTATAAAAAAATATTTTGATAAAATAACCGAAGAACTGGTTGACCCGAATGATTTATTAAATTCTGGCGATGCCTTCTTAGAAATGATTGGAGAATCCTACAACGTTTATAAAGAGAAATTAATTGAAGAGAATCGGATTGATTTTGCTTTCCTTCAAAGATCTTTTTATGACCTACTTAAAAACAAAACCAGCAGGGCAAAAATAACAGATAAAATAAAGTATGTGCTCATTGATGAATATCAGGACACAAACTATATCCAGGAACAAATAGCATTTGAATTATCATCAAAACATAAAAACATTTGCGTGGTTGGCGATGAAGACCAGGCTTTATATCGTTTTAGAGGTGCAACAGTAAGAAATATTCTGGAATTTGAAGGCAAATTTAGAAAGTGCAGGATTATTCCGCTGCTGGAGAATTACCGCTCGCACAAGAGAATTATAAGTGAATACAATAACTTCATAACACAGGTTGACTGGGAAAATCCAGATGGAGGAGTGTATTTCCGCTATCCCAACAAAGAACTTAAACCTGCTGATTCGACCATTTCGCCTGATTATCCGGCAATATTTTCAATTTGGGGCAGTAACACATCAGACGAAGCCAACCGATTTGCAGATATGGTTCAGTATTTACTTAAGAGCAAAGTAATTAAAGACCCCAGCGATGTTGCCCTATTGCTCAGAAGTGTCAGGCTGGAACATAGCAGCCCTTTCATTGAAGCATTGAATGCAATAAACATTCGTTCTTTCTGCCCCCGGGCCCGTGCATTTTTTGAAAATGATGAGGTCTTAATTATAATTGCATGTTATGCCCTTATCCTTGGTTTTATTGATGATGACCTAAATAATTATGAACATCATGATATTATTGAAATAGGCTTATCATTGATGAAATCCTATATAGGTAATTCATTAACTGACTACATCAGGCGTATGGCCGAAAAAGTGAACGAGCTTGAAGATAAAGATACACTTGATGAAAACCTGGTTGATTTAATTTATCAGCTATGCGCACATAAGCCATTTTCTGATTATCTGAAAGATGAAAACCGGGCACGGAACATTTCGACACTCACTGCTTTAATGAGCACATTTCAAACCTATTACCATAATGACGTAATCACTGCAAAAAGCAAGAATGCAATTAAATATCGCTTGTTCAACAGTTATTTCAGATTGCTCTTTAATTCAGGACAAAATGAATTTGAAGACCGGGAAAATCCGATTCCCAAAGGCTATGTTCAGATAATGACCATTCACCAGTCAAAAGGGCTTGAATTTCCTGTTGTAGCTGTAGGTTCTCTGGATAAAAATTACAGGGTAGAAAAATATGTTGACCGTGAACTTGGCGGTTTTTATCAAAGGGATGCATTTGAACCTGAAAACAGAATTACCCGTTTCGATTGGGCACGATGTTTTTATGTTGCCTTTTCCCGCCCGCAAAAAATTCTTGTGCTTACAACTTCGACTGAACCAAAAGATTTTTTTAGTGGCATTTGGGAAGGACTTGACCAGTGGCCTCATGTAAAAAAAGATACCCTGAAAGCCCAGAAATTTGAATCAAAACCACCCTATATCCCCAAAAAATCACTTTCACTTACCTCACATATTAATGTTTATGAAACCTGCCCGCAACAGTACTTGTTTTTTAAGGAATATGGCTTTAGTCCGAGCCGTACCGGACAAATCCTGTTCGGAACACTGGTACATGAAACCATCGAAGATATACACCGGGGTATTCTGGATGGGGAAAAAGTAACCCCTAAACAAATAGAAAATGATTTTGAAAATAATTACAAAGGCCTTCTGGCCAATGGTATGCGCCCGATTGGTGTAAAACAGAAGGAAAATGCACTAAGGCATGTTCTTACATACTTTAAGAATAACAAAGACCTGTTGCAACGGGTTATTGATACAGAGGTGGATGTATCTATCGAGAAAGACACATATATCATGAACGGCAAGATTGATCTTTTACTTGGTAAAGATAACAAACTTGAACTTCTCGACTTTAAATCGCAGCCCAAACCTCCTAAAAATGACCCTTCGATTGATAAAATACGCAAACAACTGAATTTGTATGCATACATTCTGAAAGAACGGTACAATAAAGATCCGGAAAGGCTTTACATTTACTGGACTTCAGAAGAAAGGCGAAAAGATGCACTCCTGGAAATTGAATATAATCCTAAACTGGTAGAGGAAGCCGGAAGGTATTTTGACAATGTGGCTCAATGCATTATGAACAGGGATTTTACGATTAAGAAAAAACCCGATAAAACCCGGGTGTGTAAAGAATGTGACTTCAGATATTATTGCAAAGTGGTGAAATGAAAAAAATAAAGGTATTTATCAGCAGTGTTCAAAATGAATTTGCTCAAGAACGGCAGGTATTGTATGATTATATGCTGATTGACGCTTTACTGGACAGGTTTTTCGATCCGTTTATTTTTGAGAAATTGCCCGCTGCTGATGTGCGTACCGACAATGCCTATCTTAATGAAGTACAACACAGCGATATCTATCTGGGGATTTTCGGAAAAGAATATGGCAGTGAGAATGCTGATGGTTTATCGCCCACTGAGTGCGAATTTGACATGGCCTGTCGCGAAAATAAAACAAGGCTCATTTTTATCAGCAGTCATATCAATACAGAAAGACACTCAAAAGAACTGGCATTGATAAATAAAGCCGAGCGCGAAGTAATAAGGAAGAAATTTTCATCTTCTTCCGAGCTAAAAACCGCAGTGTATGCATCTCTAATAAGATATCTTGAAGAAAAAGATTACATTCGTACAGGGCCTTTTGATGCTTCTCCATGCATTAATGCAAACCTGGAAGATATTAACAGCGAAAAAATTGAGGAGTTTGTGCTGCTTGCTAAATCAAAAAGAGGTTTCCCTTTACCTGCAACTTCCGAACCTGCTAAAATTCTGACGCATCTCAATTTATTGGATGAAGGCAGGATTACCAATGCCGCAATTCTCCTGTTTGGAAAACAACCGGAACGGTTTTTTAGCAATGCCGAAGTGAAATGTGCCCAGTTCCATGGTACCACCATCAGCAAGCCAATACCTGCTTACCAGGTTTACAAAGGCGATGCTTTTCAACTGGTAAACCAGGCAGTTGATTTTGTCCTTTCACGTATCGATGCTGAAGTGGGCCTGCGCAACAAAGGTGTAGATGCCCCCCTGGAGTATGAAATACCTCGTGCAGCAATTGCCGAGGCTATTGTAAATGCCGTGGCACATCGCGACTACACCAGTACCGGAACTGTGCAGGTGATGTTGTTCCGCGACCGTTTGGAAATCTGGAACCCCGGCCAACTGCCACATAATCTTACACTGCCACAACTAAAATTTCCTCATGGCTCATTTCCAGCCAACCCGTTAATTGCAGAACCTTTGTATTTTGCTGGTTACATTGAACGGCTGGGAACCGGCATACTCGATATGATCCGTTTATGCAAAGAAGCCGGACTGAATGAACCGGAATTTAAACAGGAAGATGTTTTTAAGACTATTATCTGGAGAAGCGGACAAGCTACCGGACAAGTTACCGGCCAAGCTGGTGGGGAAGTTACCGGGGAAGCTGGTGGGGAACCTACCGGGGAAGTTGCTGAAGAGATTCGAAGAATTGTCATTGTATTGCAAGGTGAAATGAAAAGAGCTGAAATTCAGGAGGCTCTACAGTTAAGACATGATGATTATTTCAGGACAAATTATATAATCCCTGCGCTTGATTCGGGTTGTATAGAAATGAAGTATCCTGAAACACCCAACCATCCCAATCAGCGCTACCGTCTAACGACAAAGGGAAAAGCATTGGTACAAAAACTAAAAAATAAAGAAACTTAAAAGGATAAAATATGACAAAAATAGACGTTAAACGCACCGAACTGGTATGGAAAGGCAAATACGATGACGACGGAAAACTCACACCTGTTGACCGCCCCGGCCCTTATCCTTTTCAGATTGTGGAAGTAGTGAACACGCCTCGCATTGGCCACACTGATAATGCTATTCAATCCAGTCTTTTCGATATCTGGAAAGGCAACGAAGGCGCCACTTTCGAAGAGGGCTGGAAAAACAAGCTTATCTGGGGCGATAACAAATTTGTGATGAGCAGCCTGCTCGAAAAATTTGCCGGGAAAATTGACCTCATTTATATTGACCCGCCCTTTGCTACCGGGGCAGATTTTACTATTGAAGTAGCTATAGGCGATAAGGGTGAAACATTACATAAAGAACATTCAATAATTGAAGAAAAGGCTTATAGAGATACCTGGGGACTTGGTACAGATTCTTTTTTGCAAATGATGTATGATAGAATTGTTCTTATGAAAGAATTATTATCAAAAAATGGAATTATTGGTATTCACTTAGATTATAGAACAAGTTCATATGTTAGGATGATTTTAGATGAATTATTTGGTGCAGATAATTTAATCAATAGCATAGTTTGGTATTACAGAAGATGGACAGCGGCGAGTAATTCTTTTCAAAAGATGCATGATGATATATTACTTTTTAAAAAGACAGATGCATTTACACTTAATCCTATTTTTATTGAGGCAACAGAAGGCCAAAAAGTCAAGCATGAAAAGGGATGGGATAGAAACTCAGTTTACATTAATGGAAAGCGACAACCTCAATTGATTGTATATGATAAAGATAAGGTTGAAAATGCAATTAAAAATAACAAAATTAATATTAAAGAATTTGCAAGAATTGTTGAAGTAAAGATTGGAGAAACTATAGCTCCAGACGTATGGGAAATTAATTTTATTAATTCACAGGCAAAAGAGCGGCTTGATTATCCAACTCAGAAACCGGAACAATTACTTGACCGCCTAATCAAATCTTGTAGTAATGAAGGTGATCTTGTAGCCGATTTTTTTTGTGGTAGCGGTACAACCTGTGCTGTTGCCGAAAAGCTTAACCGCAGGTGGCTTGGCGTTGATCTAGGTCGTTTTGCCATACACACCACCCGAAAGCGCCTGCTTGAAATTGAGCACAGCAATAGTTTAACCAATGAGGGAAAAGCATACGGGCAAAAAGCCAAACCGTTTGAGATCCTTAACCTGGGTAAGTACGAACGGCAGTTCTGGCAGGTAAAGTCTTTCGATAAGCGCGATGAGAAACAGGCCCTGTACGAGTACCTGGCATTTATACTGAAACTATACGGGGCAGAACCCATTGCCGGCTCGCAATTCGTGCATGGCAAAAAAGGCAGCGCACTGGTTTACATCGGCGCTGTGGACAGCCCTGTTACCATACAGGAAGTTCAGGATGCCATGAAGGACACTAAAGGCATGGGGATGAAAGAACTGCACGTGCTGGGCTGGGAATGGGAAATGGGCCTGAACGATGCCATACAGGAAGTGGCAAAACAAATGGCTATACGGCTTAAGCTGCGCATTATCCCCATGGATGTACTGAACGAACAGGCTACCAGTAAAGGTGACATCAGGTTTTTTGAACTGGCCTATTTCAAAGCCGGGGTGAATGTTAAAGACAAAAAACTCTCGGTAAACCTCGAAAACTTTGTTATCCCCCATACCGACCTGATACCTAAAGAGGTACAGCAAAGTATTAAGAAGTGGAGCGACTGGATTGATTACTGGGCTGTGGATTTCGATTTTCAGAACGATACTTTCAACAACACCTGGACATCGTATCGAACCAAGCAAAACCGTAAGCTGGCCCTGAAAGCAGAAAAAACATATGAAAAGGCAGGAAAATATAAAGTGTTTGTAAAGATCATTGACATTTTCGGTATTGATACATCTCAGGTTTATGAAATAACCGTAAAGTAATAAACATGGCAAAAACATGGATACAATACGATAAGGAGCTTCCATATATAGAAGACAGACAACCCTGGGAAAAACCCGATAGTTTTTTAAGAAAGACCGGGGAAAATCAATATGAAGTGGTGGAAGGCCGCAGAAGCAGCAAGATGTTGCTGGTAAAAAATCTCCGTAAGGAAGTTGATAAATGGCGTGATGATGGATACTCCGGAGCCACCGAAACGAGTAAGGAACTGCTCACCTTTTGGTTTGAACAGTCGCACCCGCCCGTATTTGGTAATGAACCTTTTCATTTTTATTTCTGTCAGCGTGAAGCAATAGAAACCATCATCTATTTATTTGAAGTAAAGCAATACGATGACCTGGAACCCCTAATCAAGGAATTTCAGGAAATTTATCCGGGTAGCCTGTTTGACAGCAAGGCAGAAATTTCGGTTGACATGGAAAATAACCGCAGGATAAAGCGATACTTCCCCGAACTGGAACAAATTGGCGAACAGGCCATGCCCGAACAGGATTTGCTGAGGTATGCCATTAAAATGGCCACCGGTGCAGGTAAAACATTCGTGATGGGATTCATGATTGTATGGAGTTATTTCAATAAAATAAAGGAAAAGAAGAACAGGTATGCAGATAACTTCCTGATAGTTACCCCAAACAGGATTGTTTATGAAAGACTGGTAAAAGATTATGCCAATGCTAAACTGTTTAATGAGTTGCCTTACATTCCTGATTCATGGAAACCTTTATTTAAACTGAATATCAAAACACGCGGTGATGAATCGCCCTTATCACCCAATGGCAATCTGATTGTAAACAACATACATCAGTTATACGAAAGCCGGATCAAGGAATGGAAACCCGAAAACATCATTTCAGCCATTCTCGGCCCCAAAATGAAAGACCCGTCCAAGCCGCCACAGACACTGCTTGAACGTATAAAGGAATTGGATAATTTGCTTGTAATAAATGACGAGGCTCATCATGTGCATGATGATGAACTGAAGTGGAACGAGAGTTTGCTTTCCATTCACAATGCCCTGCCAAAAGGATTGATGATGTGGCTTGATTTTACTGCTACACCCAAAACACCCGAGGGCACTTATTATCCATGGATTGTTTGTGATTATCCGCTTGCACAGGCTGTGGAAGACAGGATTGTAAAATCCCCACTGATTGTCCATACGGTAAACAAGAAAGACCCTGAAAGTGTAAAGAAAGATAATGTTGTAATTAAATACGGCGAATGGATTAATGCTGCATTATCGCGATGGAAAGAGCATTTTGATGCATTTCAGAAGATTGATAAAAAACCGGTTCTTTTTATTATGGCCGAAAAGAACGACTATGCAGATAGGATAGCAGAAGCCATAAAGAATATTTCAAAGAAAGATAAAAAGCTAAATCTCGGAATAAAAAATGACGAGGTTTTGGTGATTCATACAGACAGACACGGAAATGTAAAAGATAAAGATTTGGAGAGCCTGAGAGAAGAAGCAAGAGACGTTGACAAAAAAGGGAACAGGATAAAAGTAATTGTTAGTGTACTGATGCTGCGCGAAGGTTGGGATGTTCAGAATGTTACGATTGTGTTGGGATTACGGGCATTTGATTCACCTATTTTACCGGAACAGACTATTGGCCGTGGGTTGCGTTTGATGAGAGATGTCAGTCCTGACAGGACGCAAACCCTTGAAGTAATAGGGAACAACAAGTTTGAAGAAATTGTAAGGCAATTGGAAAAAGAAGGTGTAGGAATCAATACCATAGGAACACCACCACCCTTGCCGGTCACCATTGCACCCGAAAAGTACAGGATTGAATACGATATTTCCATTCCGGTAACAAATTTCTCATACATCCGCCTGTATAAAAAGATATCAGAACTTGATCCCGGTAAATTCCCGAGCTTATTTGAATCATCCAAGTTAACGGAAGATCAAAAAGTCCTGCTGAAAATGGAATTAATTAACCTGGGATATGAAGTTCATCAGACTGAAATATCCAATGATTTCGTTGAAATGGGCCGGGAGCTGATTTCAGCTTTAGTGAATGAAGTCATGAAAAAAGCCAGGCTTACCGATTGTTTTCATATTCTTTATCCAAAAGTTGAAGAGTACATAAAATCCAAATGTTTCAATACAAAGATTAAGACTATTGAAGATATTAATCTAAGGAAAAAACTCAGGGAAATTGCTATTCAGGAAGCAATAACTGATTTGTTGGCCGGTGAAATAGGAAAAGCCACAACAAAAACGAAAAATATAAAAATTGAAGGGAAAGCGATTAAACTATCTACCACACCTCGTTTCACATGGCGCAGGAAACACAAGAAAATGGAAAAGACGATGTTCAATTTTGTTGCAGCGTATAACAACTTTGAACTGGAATTTGCTGAATTTCTTGATAAGGCTGAAGACATAGAATCATTTGCAGCTCTGGCTGGCACACCGTTTCAAATTGATTATTTGACTTCAAAAGGAGCAATCAGATATTATTTCCCCGACTTTGTGACTGTTCAAACGGTTGGTAAAAAGAAAGTATATTGGATACTTGAAACCAAAGGCAGGGAATACCCCGAATTGGAAAATAAAAATAATGCCATCAAACGCTGGGTTGAATCAGTTAGTTCCCAATCCAAACAGCAATGGAATTATTTAATGATTAAACAAATGAAGTTTGAATCTTTCAAAAAAATAAAGAAGACAAAATTTAATGATATGGTTGATAAATTGAGTGAGGTAGAAGGGACGTTATTGTAATTAAAAAATTTGCAAGGCCAACGCATTTGCAGGCACATTGCCAAAGCCCCGCAAGCCAACGCTTAGACCAATGTTTTGTCAAAGAGCTTGCAAAGCCAATCCGAATAAGAAAGGAAATTTTTAATACATCCCTCATTTCAAAAAAAACGAAATAAAAAAGACATAACATTTATATTATGGACAGGAAGATTAAGCACGAAACGCTAACATGCGTTATAATTAATTGCCGTGACAGTAGTAAATTCAATGTTTGCAGTCTGTTTCAACGTTTTTGCTACTTGACAAGAAACTACCTCGCAAATGGCAACTAACTATATCGCCGTCCGTTGAAAGTGATGATAAACGAAAATTAAACAAGGAATCCGGAAATTGACTTTCCTCGCCGCAAGCGGCGAGGAAACGAGTTCCTGAGTTCGGCGAAGCCAATCATCGATCCTTTATATAAATTTTTAATTGCGCTCGCTAACCCCGCAGCAAGCTACGGGTAAACGAGTTTCTGAGTTCGGCGAAGCCAATGCGCTCGCAGGATTCAATTTGAAGATTGCGGCTGCCCGTTCAATACTTACTGCCTGCACCTTATTCTAAAATAATGAGCTCCGTATCATCCATTATCTTGGGTTCGCTGTTAATTCCACCGCTGAATGCCCAGTTCTCAGCTTCGGGTTTGAGCTCCCTTGGATTTCCTGGTGACCCATCCCAGGTTGTAATATAGATTTTACTGCCCCTGAGTTCCAAAGGATTCCCCAGGGCCTCTGAAGCTATCATGAAGGTGATGGTCCTGCTGTCCAGGTCACTCGATACCATTGCGGCCGGACCGGTAGCTTTGCCCGTATTGGTTGCTGATGCCCCCTCGCTTGAATAAATGGCATTACCAAATCCCGCAGTAGAAACCAGGTAATCCCACGCACCTCCATCAGGCATATCTGCATTCTGAAACGGCAGGGCCTGTACTCCTTCCCGGCCGGGTAAATCAATAAAGATATTGATCAGGGCATGGTCAAAGGTATTGGGAGGTAGCCATATCCGGCTAATCTGACCCATGGTCACATCCACCCTCAGATTGGTACCGGTTGTATACACCTTCACCAACTCGATATCCATCTGCCGCTGATAACTCGGATGAGCCGGGTAGTTATATTTTCCTTCCGGTCCGTTGTCATCTCCCTTGATATCTTTAATTGATGCACCCAACACTGCAGGAAGCTCAAGTTCAAATTCAATGAAATCTGCAACAGACGGTATTTCAGTATCAAGCAGACCCAGTGCAGTAATCCGGTGCGTTCCGTTCGACAGATTATGCAAGGGAATTTCGGCGGACCAATTTCCGGATCCGCCGGGCACAACCTCCAGTATTGAACTATAATCGCCATCGATGATCAGGCCGAGCCGATCAAAACCCTCAGCCATCCCGCTGACTGTCAAATTTTCAGCAGATATCACATGGTCTGCCATAGGATCAATTTTGATAGTGCCCGATACCGGAACAACTGATCCTGTTTCTTCCGCCGGTATTAATATGACTCCTTCCCGGGCTCCAAGTAATGCATTCACATTACCTTCTTTATCCACGGTTAATTCAATTTCTTCACCCGAAAGGCTGAAGAAGGATTTCAACAGGGTACCCTGTTCCAGACCGGTTGGGATATTGTCTGCCCACTTTTCAGATTCCGAGGTATTCAGCATGACAAAAACGGATTCATCCTGATGGTATAATTCATAAATAAACACCCCCGGGCCACCCGTTGCGTCCCTCAGTACCTTCAATTCGCCTCTTCTGAAAGCATCATTTTCTTTCCTGATACGAATCAGGTCCTGTAAAAACCTGAAAGATTCATTATCTGTTATAAAGCGATCCTCCTCAAGAGAGCCTGCTCCTCCTTTGAACATAGCCTGCCTTGTTCCCGTCAATTCCTGTTCCGTACCATAATATAATACCGGTATGCCGGGAATGGTCATGATGAAAAGCAGGGCCTGCCTGAAAGAAGAATGGCTTGCCTGGGTCAGGAATCGTGCTCCGTCATGATTATCGATAAAATTCAGCATCCATTCAGGATGCGGGAATAATCTTTCGAGACTTTCAAGGCGATAAGTCATCAGGCTGGTTGGTCGTTGCTCCTGAAATACCCTGTTAATTGTAGCTACAAGCGGAAAATTCAATACTGATTGCATTTCAGGCTTATTCTTTGATCCGAGATACCTGGCTACTTTTTTATCACCACTATCATCGTATGGAAAAGTTGGGTAGACCGTTTCTCCAAATGTCAGGAAATGTTGTTTGCCCTTTTCAATGGCAAATTTTTCCACACCGGGTGCCTCGGCATCCTCAGAATGAATAAAGTTATGCCAGAATTCATGCTCAACCATATGCGGCGTATCAAACCGGAAACCATCCACCCCGACTTCACCGATCCAGTGATTATAAGAAGACCTGAGCACCTTTCTGACAACAGGATTGGCTGTATTCAGGTCATCCAGATCGGCAAACTGGTACATGCGTTTTTTGATGGTGTCAGAATGATCCTGAAAATTGGGCGTAAAATGAAAGATAGCCATTTCACGGTCTTCAGGATTGTTGGCATCGTTGTGCATAAAAGGATACTGGGTGGGTTGGGGCACATCATGCACCTTAAAGTTCTCAGTCACATCATTAGGATTGTAAGGACCAGTATACGTATAAAAATCCCCCAGATGGTTAACCACAACATCCTGGATCAGGTACATATCATTTTTGTGCAGGCTTGCCGATAATTGCTTATAATCATCCAGGCTGCCATAATGTTTATCCACGTCGATAAAACTGCTGGCCCAGTAACCGTGATTTCCGGTTCCACTCTTCTGCGGATTTATCCACTGGTTGGCTACGGGTGGAGTGATCCATATTCCGGTTGCTCCCAGTTCTTTTATATAATCTATCTTTTGAGTGATACCTCTGAAATCACCCCCGTTCCAGTAGCCACCATCTCCGGGCTTATATTCACCTGCACCCTGGTCGTTATTGGTTGTGTCACCATCCATAAACCGGTCGGTAACAATGAAATAAATAATCTGGTCTTCCCATTCGGGGGATGGGACATGCAGGTATTTTTCAATTTCTTCCTGACTGGCAATGAATTTTTGTTTTTCCCGGGAAGTGCAGGAAAACAAAGCCAGGCTACACATTAAGGTGAGAAGCAATCTGTTTGTTTTCATAGGTAAACAGTTGAAGAATATTCCGTTTAATTTACGAAAATCAAGTAAAATAATACTGCAGATTGTTGCTCAACATATTCATAATAAAGTGCATTTCTGAACAATCCGTATATTTGTGAATAATACAGTTTCTGTATAAATTGAATGAAGTATTCGATCGACCATATAAGTCCGGTACCACTCCATGCACAGGTTGAAGCACTCCTGAGGAAAATGATTGATGATCCCGGGTACCGGAGTGGAAAGTTCCTGCCCAATGAGGTGGACCTGGCAAAAAAACTCAATTTCAGGAAAGGAGACCCTGTCCTGAAAAGAAAAAGATTTGTGTTTGATCCTGGTGGACATCCCATCGAATACAACCTGGGATATTACAAGTCAGATAGTTTTGTATACACCATTGAGAGCGAGAGGGATATTCCATAACAGCGATTGAGATGGCCAGGTAAGTTCGGAATGACTATTAATTGAATTGTTTTCTCAGCTCCTTCGCGGCATCGATCATGCCCATAAAACCATCAAGCGGCACATATTCAGGTATTGAATTTCCCGATCCCAGACCCCAGCCTTTACTTTTAGCTCTGAAACGTGTTCCGGCCTCAACCACTATTCTGAAAACATCATCATAGGAATTGTGGCAGAGAATGTCCACATCGATACCTCCAAATAATCCAATCCGGTCATTGTACAGTTCAATCCATTTATCAAAGGGGGCAATCTGGTCCTCATTCGAATGCTTGGCGTCAATGCCGCATCCAATGATATCCTCCATTATGTCAAAAATATTCCCGCAACTGTGAAGCAGGAATTTCTTCCCGGCCTGGTGGACCAGGTCAATGACTCTCTTATACTGGGGAAGGATGTGTTCCACAATAGTGTCCGGGGGCATCAGGGTGGAGGTTTTAAAGCCCAGGTCATCCCCCATCCTGAAAAATACGAACAGGTCCTTATACCTGTTGATCATCTCAGACCATAAAGTCTCGTAGAGGTCGCCGATCTTTTTAAACAAGTCGGCAAATAATTCAGGATCTGTATACAACATGATGCACAGGTGCTCATATCCCACCAGGTCCTCGCTGGTCTCAAAAATACCATACCCGCATCCGCCAAATGCTTTCATACCCTCAGGCATAACTTTCTTCAGCGCCTCGAGGTGGGGTGTGTAAGCCTTCCAGAAAATCTCCGGAATTTCATCGAAAGGATATTTTTCAAAATCATCCCTGCTTTGTATCGGGCCGGGCCTTCCGCCAAAAATAGCACCATGATCAGGAAGGATGTCGCATATCGCCGCCTCATAATCGATGGCATCATATGTTATGTTTTTCCAGAACCCGGTCAGCTCCCTGTAATAAGCCTCCAGATCGGCTGGCTTATCACCATCGCAAATCAATTCTTTTCCGATCGCCTTAGAAACAAAGGGTACATCAATATGGTGTTCATACACAGGAAGTCTTTCAGGTTGCCGGTTATAAAGTACCTGCAGTATCTGTGTATAATCGGGCTGAAAATCAACTTTCCCCATTGATTATCAAGTATTTACCTCGTTTAACATGGCTACAATATTTTCGGGAGGCACATTGTCAAGCGCATTATGCACCTGCTGAAATACAAATCCGCCACCAGGTTTGAAGATATCAACATTCTCACGGACATGTGCCTTTACTTCCTGGGGCGTTCCGAGGGGCAATATCCGTTGCGTATCACAGCCCCCACCCCAGAAGGTGATCTGGTCGCCGAATTCTTTTTTCAACCGCGCAGGATCCATTCCCTGGCAGGAGATCTGAACCGGATTGATGGCATCGAGGCCTGCATCTATCAGGTCGGGCAGCAATTCGTATATACCACCACAACAGTGTAACTGTACCTTAACATCTGCCAGTTCTTTTGCCCTGTTCCACATCACTTTATGAAATGGTTTATAAAGGCTCCTGTAGTCATCCGGACTCATCAGCGGGCCCTGCTGGCCACCCAGGTCATCTCCGAACATAATAATGTCGATATACGGACCAACGGCCGGTAACCATTTCTCCAGGTTGTTCAAATGTATTTTGACCAGGTTTTCTGATAATTCAAATACTTTATCAGGATATAACGCAATGGATAGTAAATAGTTATCCATCCGGTATAACCATTGAGGCAATTCGAACATGTTGCCGCCAAACAGTCCTATGATTGCCCTGTCGGTTGATTCCCGTAATTTTTTAGCTTTTTCGGTCAGCTCCTGCAATCCTGACTCATCCAGGTCTAAATGGGCTCCGGGATGAGGGATAGCAGCCCAGATATTCTTACCAAGCATATCCTCAAGATCATGAAAATGATCATTTTCGATCCCCCTGTCCAGCAATGGGAATTGGGTTTGCTCAAAATAGAGGCAGCCCTTTTTCTGCACACCAAGTTCATAACCGTCATCATCATATAGGAACCAGTCATCGCCATGTTTTTCCACATTTAAATAGTCAGGGATTTCACAATCAGTCCCATCCGGCAACACCCATGGTTTCCAACCGTCGTCATTCAATAAAAAGCCGCGGCCCATTTCTATGGTATCCACGCCAAACAGATCAAGCACATCATTATCAATAATGGCCATTTGTTGCACCATGTCATACACCCTGATGGGTTTGTCGGGTAAACCGAGATGTTTTCTCAGCTTGGTATAAGCCATAGCAGCTATACCAGATGAACGGTGCCCACCGAAGTCGATCGGAACCCGGTCCGGTTCCTTATGGTTTAAGGCTGAAAATACTCTTTCTCTTGAGTTCATATGATTATTTTTGTTAGTTTTCAATAGTCATTCTGAACTTGTTTCAGAATCCAGATCCCGAAACAAGTTCGGGATGACTGACCTTTTAGTATTCCTTTCCCGAACCAAGTTCGGGATGACTATCCTTTTATAGAAAACTATATATCAATTCCACCCACAATTTATATCCTGCCCCGTTAAGATGCAATCCATCGATGCTATAATCGAGGTTCAGTTTATTATCCGGGGTGACAAAGGCTGAATAAAGATCAATATACACCAATCCTTTATCTTTAGCAATTTCTTCAAGCTGCCGGTTGATCTCCTGGATATCCGTATTTTTCCTGGTATAATGTATGGCGTCCTCCGTAGGCAATACACTATGGACATACACATTGGTTTCCGGAGACTCCTGTTCATTCTTTTCCAGGATTTTCAGGTAATTGCTGATCACGTGACCGATCGTCTTAGAGTAGGCCAGGTCCGGCTCACAGATCAAGCGGTCCCGGAAGGATATATGGCCAGCCTTGTGCAGGATCAGAAGCACCATCAATATGAACATCCGGGTTGCGGTACAGAAAATGAAAATACAGAATGGGTGAATGTTCCCTTCCTGCAAGCAATCCAATTATACCTGGCTATTTTAATACATTCTAAATACTCTGCAAAAGTAGATTCAATGCTGTTTTACTACGAATATTCCTCTTATTCTTGATACATTTCATCTGGAATTGAAGCCCCTCGCCCCGAGTACCCGGGGGGAAGGCGCTCGCAGGATTATAACCTGTTTTAGTCTTAACCGGCAATATTGACAATGATGGATCAGGAGCCTGGAATTCTGGGTATTGACATCGGATCGATGGCTGTCTCTGCTGTTCTCCTGAGCCAGAAAGGGAAGATACTGGATACTTTTTACCAGGAGCACCGGGGACGGATAAGCCAGTGCCTTGAAAATCTGGAAAACAGGTGGGAACCGTATGCAGAGCCATTTATCGTATTGACCTCATCCGGCCGCATCGATATAGAAGGCTTTCCCTATGTAGACATACAAACCGCGCTGATCCGGGCTGGACAGGTTTCCGGCCCTAAACCCGGTTACATTTTGCATGTGGGTGCCGAGAGGTTCTATCTGATCCACCTTGATCACAATGGCAGGTATGAACACTCCAGGACCAATACCTCCTGTGCAGCGGGGACTGGAAGTTTCCTTGACCAGCAGGCAAAAAGGCTGAATATCAGCTCCATTGAGGAGTTCTGCGACCTGGCCGGCCAGAACAAGGACAAGGTGCCGGATATTGCCTCACGCTGTTCGGTTTTCGCCAAAACAGATCTTATCCATGCTCAGCAAGAGGGATATTCTCTTGGTGCAATCTGCGACGGTCTCTGCAAAGGACTGGCAAAAAATGTTGCAGATACCCTCTTCCATGATTTCCCACCGGGTAAGAACCTGTTATTTACGGGAGGAGTATCAAAAAACCAGGTGGTGAGGCGTCACCTTGAAGAAATGCTTGAGTGTAACCTTATGGTACCGGGCCATTCAAATGTTTTTGGTGCGCTTGGCGCGGCACATCGCCAACTTGCAGATAAAAAAACCAAACCGGACGGATCGCTTCGAAATCTGATCATGC
The DNA here is from genome assembly GCA_016783865.1 of Bacteroidales bacterium. The sequence goes on along the minus strand of JADHVS010000037.1, from coordinate 10,948 downwards.
ACTATAAAAAGGACGCTGCCCAACTCGAATATTTTTATCCGCCTCTTGAGCTGAAATATACTGAGTATCCTGATTTCAGTAAAACCCGGAACTGGATTCACAGATGCAATATGGAAGGTTATACTATCGATATCCAGGTAGAGGAATTCTGTGGTGATGAGAATGAATATGCACCAGGACTAATCATTGGAATTGATATAGGATCAACAAGTACCAAGGCAGTCATAAGCAAGTCAGACGGGACACCGTTGCTTGGATATTATACCTATACATCCGGCAGACCGGTCCAGGCGACAAAAGCCATTTTCTCAGCACTTTACCAATACCTGGAGGAAAGGAACCTGAGTCCACCTGTCAGGGGTGTTGGCACAACCGGTTCAGGGCGACAACTGATTGGAAAGATAATAAACGCCGATCTTATTGTAGATGAAATTACCGCACATGCCCGGGCCGCCACCCATCTGGATCCTGAAACGGATACCATCATTGAGATAGGTGGGCAGGATGCCAAGTTCACCGTGCTTAAAAATAAGGAGGTGGTTTTCTCCCAGATGAATTCCGTTTGTGCGGCGGGTACAGGCAGTTTTATTGAAGAACTGGCAAAAAAGCTCGGTGTTCCGCTTTCAGATTATTCCGAAAGGGTAAAAGGTGTGGAATCCCCCCTTACAAGCGACCGGTGTACTGTATTCATGGAGCGGGACCTGAATTACCTGGTTAACCACGGATACTCGGTAGAGGAATTACTGTGCACAACCCTGTTTTCGGTCCGGGAAAACTACCTGCGAAAGGTGGCAACAGAGAGCATGATTGGTAAACATGTCTGTTTCCAGGGTGCCACAGCAAAAAACGAAGCACTGGTGGCTGCTTTCGAGCAAAAACTGGGTAAGGCAATAACCGTATCAAGATTCTGTCATCTTACAGGCGCACTGGGAGTAAGCCTGATACTTAGTGAAAACAATCCTGAAAAGAGCGGATTCCGGGGATTGGAAATATATAAAAAACACATCCCGGTAAGAACCGAGGTCTGTGATCTGTGCAACAATAATTGCAAGTTAACCATTGCCGAGGTGGAGAATGAAGAAGTGGCATACGGTTTTCTTTGTGGACGGGATTACGATACTCCAAAATATGTTAAACAGGAATTATCCGGGTTTGACCTGGTGAAGGAATGGCATAATATTTTCCGTAAAGGCACCCGGTATTCGGGAAAAGAAAGAGCTGAAATAGGGCTGCCTGCGGGTCTTCACATGTTTGAAGAACTGAAATTCTGGGAACATTTATTCAATGCACTTGATATTTCCGTGGTCTGCAGCAGGACAGACAGAGATCTGGTCAGCCTTGGAAAACATCTTGCCGGTGCAGAATTCTGTGCTCCCATTGAATCAATGTTCGGTCATGCGATATCACTTGCAGAGCAGGCTGATTATATATTTCTCCCTGTCTATTTAGAATCACGGGAAAGATCTGAATCGAGGGAGCGCAACTTTTGTTACTATACGCAATTCAGCCCTTCCATTATTTCCCAGATAGAGGGGCTGGAAAACAGGTTCATCATACCTGAAGTAGATTTTCATTTTGGAATAAAGCACAATAAAAAAGCTGTTTATGATGCGTTGAGAGCAAGATTCGGCGACAGGATTGAGTTCAACCAGGTAAGCCAGGCGTGGGACGGGGCACTGGAACAAAACAACCGATTGTCGAAGAGGTGGAAGAAGCGCTTCCATGATAACTTTTCAACTACTGAAGAAATTTCCGTTGTTCTCCTTGGCCGGCCCTATATCGTTCTTTCCCAGGAGCTCAACAAGAAAATCCCAGAATATTTCAATAAGAAAGGCATAAAATGCTTTTTCCAGGATATGATCCCCAGGGTTGAAAACACAGGGAACGGGGATATTCTTCAGCGGATACCCTGGCATTATGCCTCAGATGTCATGAAGGCTGCCGATTACATTGCCGGCACAGAGAATTTATACCCGGTTTTTATTACCGCCTTCAAATGTGCACCGGACTCTTTCATTCTGGAATATTTTAAAAAAATCCTTGAAGCGGCCGAAAAACCCTACCTGATCCTTCAGATTGATGAGCACGATTCCGCTGTGGGTTACGAGACAAGGATTGAAGCAGCACTTCGGTCCTTCCACAACCATAAACGATCCGGGAAGAAACGTGCAGCCCACAAATCAGTTAATATATTGCCATCGCTCTCAACGGAAATTGGTGACAAAACCCTCCTGATGCCAAACTGGGATCCTTTTACCCTTCGTTTGGTTGTGGCCATAATGCGGCGTAAGGGAATTGATGCACGCTTAGTGGAATCCAGTGATACAAACATCCGGAAAAGCATGGCCCATAATACCGGTCAATGCATCCCTCTGAACATAATCGCACAGGATTTTATCGAATATGTGGAGCATCATGACCTGGATCCCTCAAAAACTCTCCTGTGGATGTCGGATTCGTGGTTCACATGCAATATAAGGATGTACCCTGAATTCCTGAAAACCCTGCTTGACAATTATGGCAATGGTTTTGAAAAAGCGGAAGTATACCTGGGAAATGTCTCCAACCTTGACCTCTCGCTGGATGCAAGCATTAACACCTATCTTGTATATATGCTCGGCGGGCTGATACGGAAGCTGGGTTGCAGGATCAGACCCTATGAAGTGATACCGGGAACCACCGACCAGGTAATCGACTCCTCCATTGTCCGGCTTGAAAAGGCATTTTCAGGCAAAAGAAGCCTCGAATCGACGGTGAGCGGGGTAGCGGAAAATTTTAACGGGATTAAAACAAGCCAGAATGGAAACCGGCCGGAAGTAGCCATTTTCGGAGATTTTTATGTCAGGGATCATGATATTTTTAACCAGGAACTTATACGCTTCATTGAACAGGCCGGGGGAGAAGTCATTACCACTCCCTACAATGAATATGTAAAGATCATTGCAGGAAATGTTATCCGGCGCATGCACAAACGAGGTGCCCACTCAAAGGCTATTTTAGCAAAAGTATTGCTGACTGTTATGGACAAACTGGATAATAAATATTACAGGCAGTTTGAAAGTATTGTCGGAGCTAAGGAGCGTATCAATCCCGAATCACTTGAAAGGCATCTTAATTCCTTTAATGTAAAACCTTACCATTCCGGGGAATCCTACGAAAACCTTCTGAAAATATTTCATATACTCGATTATCATCCGAATCTCTCAATGTTCGTCCAGACAAATCCGGCATTTTGTTGTCCGGCGCTGATCACCGAAGCGATGACCCGGAAGATAAAATCTCTTACCGGAGTTCCAATCGTTACCATCACCTATGATGGCACCAGTGAAAGCAAGAATGAGGTGATCCTCCCCTACCTGGTGGCGGCTTCAGAAAAATGAGTGAATTATGAGTTATCTCTATCCTGATTTAATCCGGTCCCTGCGACGTACAACCTAAAAAAGTAGTATTATTCCTCTTGGATAGCTGTGTTTTTGTGATCAACTATATATATTTGCGATCAATAAAATGATCCGGGAAAGTTTATCCTGACAATTGGTCCTGGTTTACGTAATCAAAAATGGTTTAAATGGATGTAAAAGATGGGAAAAATTAAAATAGCGGGTTCTCTTTTGGTGGTTTTATTTGCCACCAGCCTTTGGGTGCAAGCCCAGTCATTGCCTATTCCCGAGGGGCGCAGGTTGCGGGAAATTGTAGCAGACAAATACCCTGATGGTAAATTGCTCATTGGTGCCACCACCGGTTCATGGGGTTTAAATGAGCCCATCGGAGAAATAATGGATCGGGAATTCAGTTACGTTACCCCTGAGAATGATTTTAAACAAGCTGTTGTGCGAGCTAACCCCAATTCCTGGAACTGGTCACGAGCCGATGCCTGGCTGCAGCATATCATCGATAACGACCAGGTATTAAGGATACATGGCCCCATTTCACCACAGTGTTCAAACTGGGCTTTGGATGACAGCCGGACCGCGGAAGAATTATCCCATGAACTGGATACATTTATGACTGCCTTATGCATGCGTTATAATGGCGTTGAGGGCATCAAATACCTCGATGTAGTCAACGAGATTGCCCTTGATAATGGACAGTGGTTTGGACCAAGACCCGGGACAGACGTATGGGAAAATCCCTGGTTCATTATCGGTCAGGACGATGATCCGAACCAGACACCCCTGTATGTCAGGCAAGCATTTGCCATAGCCAATGAACATGCCCCCGATTTGAAACTAATTCTCAATAATCACTGTCACCCCGGTTCTGCCGGAATGGAAAAAGTGAAAGAAACGATCCTGTATCTTCGTGACAGGGGATACCGGGTGGATGGGCTCGGATGGCAGGCACATGTGGAGACCGGATGGGCCACCGAAGCGAACCTGCAGCATTTACGCGATGTGATAGACTGGTGCCAGTCAAGGAACCTGGAGTTTCATGTGACGGAAGCCAGCGCATGGATAATGAATCAGGAAACACAGACGCTGGAAGAGCAGGCCTATACCTATAAGGCCATTCTTGATGTATTGCTGGAGAAGCTTGACAGCCTTACGATCGGATGGAATACCTGGCATATTACCGATGCTTCCGGATGGCAAACTGAACTGATCCCCTCCCTGTTTGATGACCAGTACCTTCCGAAACCAGCCTATTATGCTGTACAACTTGCACTTGAATCCAAAGGGGAATATTCAGTATCCGTTAAAGTGAAACATGTCGGGACCGGGGAGGACCTAGAGGGATGTGAAATTACGTTGAATGATGAAACAAAATATACCGATGCAACCGGAGACGTGACATTTGAGCCGATGGCTGCAGGCTATTACGAACTGGAAGTAAAAAAAGAATTTATGAAATCGGTGCTAAATGAACATTTCAATGTTTATTCTGATACTGTCATTACCATTTTGATGGATTCTGCAAAGTATAAAGTATCATATCGTCTGGTGGATAGTTACAGTATGGCAGACATTCCATTTGTTAAAGTTACTATTGGCTCGAAGGTTGGGACAACTGATGCGAATGGCACAGTCAATTTTTTTCTGACTGCCGGTACCTATTCATCCACGTTTAACAAATCGAATTATAAACCCTGTCAATCCGAACATCATATAACATCCGACACACTGCTGACCACAGTGCTTGAAATGACCCATGCGACCATCAGGTTCTGGATAAAAGATGACGGGGATATACCAGTGAATGGTGCATTGGTGCTTCTTGATAATGATTCATTGTACACCAACGCACTGGGCCTCTGCAAATTTGAATTTGTCCGGATCGACAGCAGTTATGTGTATAATGTTTCAGCTGAGCATTATAACAGCATACTTGACGTTCTTACGTTGAAAACAGATACAACCATTTATCTTCAATTGACTAAACCTGTGTCGAATTTCGGTATTATATCAGATCCTTCAGTTAATGATACGTTCATTTATCCAAATCCGGCTAATGATCACCTGTATGTTCGTTCCGGCACTGACATTGATCATATAAATATTTATAATACTGCAGGAATCAGTGTAAACCAATATCAACCGAGGGCATCATCCTGCCAGATCGACATATCGGATCTGCCCGGTGGTTATTATTGGATTAAGATAGGCTGGCAAGGAGCATCCCAGATCATCCAACCCTTCATTGTTCATTAACGAGGCCGGGGAAATGAGATGAAAAACCTGCCGTTTTTCAAACTTTTCCGCTCTTTACCCCGAGGTAGAACCTCGAGGAATTCTTTAGATTAAAGAAATTACTGAAGAGATTTGGTTAGTTCCTTCATGCAGCCTCTTTTCATAAGAGGATCCCAAACGCATGCTGCAAAATCCGACGTACTCTGACCAGATTTAGCAATTTGAAAGCACAACTATTTTTTTGCCTGAAAATTCCAGTTGGATTTGAAGACATACTAAAAAAAAAGTGCAAGCATTTAAACTGGCGAATAATAATTCCATAAATTAGCACACAATATCATTTTTGAATCCTGCGAGCGCTAACCCCGTCCCGAGTACTAGGGGGGACACGCGGGGCGAGGAGAGTCAATTTCATAATCTTCATTTTAAATATTTGATTATGCCACAATTAATCGGAATACTAATCGCTTTACTTGTAGGTATTTTAGTTGGACAAGACGCAAAAAAACGAGGCATGTCACCATGGGCGTGGGGGATTTTTGTTTTTCTTATTTTAATAATTGGATTACCTGTTTATTTTATTGTCAGAAAACCCAAAATTGAGGACCAATAAATCTGTCAAAAGGGTTCAGTCTTGAGATGATAGAAACAGTGAATTTTGGAGTCACCGGATTCCCTGATTCCGCTAAAATGACCTGCAAATATTTTTTTTAATAATTCATTGCAACATACTGTTTTTTTGCAACTGTCTGATTACAAATCAGTAAGATTGAGAATTGCTCATCCGCCAACCAGGGAGTCGAAAATCCTGCCAGGACTTACAATTTGAGAGATAACTCCATAATTTACTTTCAGGTTGCGCAGACTTATCGTAATTTTATACTCACGTAATATGCTAACCCAATTCATTTAAAAATGAAAAAATATATCAATGCAACCCTGCTTGGTGGATTTGCCGCCTTGCTGCCACTCGGACTGTTAATTCTGGTTGCCCGGTGGCTGATTAACCTTGTTCAGAAATACCTTGGTCCCATCGTGGAATGGTTCGCGAAACTTATCCATATGGACTCTTACTGGTTACTGCTGGCCAGTTATGTGGTTCTTATCATTGCGATCCTGGCAGCCTTCCTTTTCATTGGAATGATGATACGCACGCGCACTGGCCGGTTTTTCAAGAAGGAGTTTGAACAAAAGTACCTGATGAAGATACCAGGTTATAAAATTGCACGAGATACTGTTAAGCAGTTCTTCGGGAAGAACCGCAGCTTCTTTTCAGAGGTTGTGCTGGTGGATCTTTTCAATTCGGGTACACTGGCAACCGGGTTCATAACTGACGATTTTGGGGAGTACCTGACGGTCTTCGTGCCCACGGGGCCCAATCCCACTTCGGGACTTATTTATCATGTCAAAAAGGATAAGGTGATACGAACAGGTGCGAGCGTGGAAACTGCAATGAAGTCGGTTATCAGTTGCGGTGCGGGATCATCTCAGATATTCCAGGAGGACCTGAAGTCCTAAACCTTACCAATATATGCATTCGAACAGGCAGGGTTTCTGATCTCACCTTCATTATTAGAAGGATCCATTATGAAATTAAAAGACATAATAACCAGGATAAAAATAATTGCTGCAGTTTTTGCAATGCTTCCAGTTTTTGCTAACAGCCAGGGGTACCTGCATACCGATGGGAAAAATATAGTTAATGGAGATGGAGAAAATGTAATCCTGAGAGGTATTGGCACAGGTAACTGGATGCTTCAGGAAGGTTATATGATGCACACAGATGGTGTGGCAGGGACTCAGCATGAATTTCGTGAAAAACTGATCGAAACAATAGGGGAAGTAAAAACCGATAGTTTCTACAATGTTTGGCTGAGTATCCACTTTACGCGTACCGATGCAGATTCAATGAAAGCCTGGGGGTTTAATAGTGTCCGGGTAGCCATGCATTACAAATGGTTCACCCTGCCTATCGAAGATGAACCGGTTTCAGGAGAAAACACCTGGATGGATAAAGGTTTTGTGATGATCGATTCCTTATTGGATTGGTGCGGGGATAATGAAATGTATCTTATCCTGGATTTGCATGGAGCACCCGGTGGTCAGGGTACCAATGCTGATATCTCTGATTACGATCCCTCCAAACCATCTCTCTGGGAAAGCCAGGAAAACAAAGACAAAACTGTTGCGCTCTGGCGAAAACTTGCCGGGCGCTACAGTACCGAACCATGGATGGGCGGGTACGACTTAATTAATGAAACAAACTGGACATTCCCGGAAGGGAATAACTCGCAATTGCGGGAATTATTTGAGAACATTACTGATGCTATAAGAGAAGTTGATACGAACCATATTGTGTTTATTGAAGGTAATTCTTACGCCAATGATCATTCGGGACTTACACCGCCCTGGGACGATAACTTTGTTTATAGTTTCCATAAATATTGGAGTAGTACCGGGCCAGATGATCTGGATTGGATAATTACTTTACGAAATGCTTATAATGTGCCATTGTGGTTAGGAGAATCCGGGGAAAACTCGAACACATGGTTCACCGAATTAATTCATTTGAGCGAATCGAATAATATTGGCTGGTCATGGTGGCCGGTGAAAAAGAACAGTATCAATAATGTATTGAACGTGTCATTCAATAAGGACTATGAAGATTTGATTAAATACTGGAAAGGTGAAATTGCGAATGCTCCTACTGAAGATGAAGCGTTTCAGGCCGTTTTACAATGGGCAGAGAACCATAAGATCGAAAACTGTAAAATACAATATGATGTGATCGATGCCATGATCAGGCAACCTCATACCGATGACGTTATCCCGCTCAGGGAACACAGCATTTCCGAACCAATATTTTTTGCTGACTATGATTTCGGGAAGAATACTTTTGCCTATTACGATAATGTTGTTGCCCATTATGGAGGTGATTACACTGCCTGGAATTCCGGTTGGGGTTACAGGAATGATGGCGTGGATATTGAGGTTTGTCAGGATACCGATTCCATAAATAATGGATTTAATGTCGGTTGGACTGAAACCGGAGAATGGACACAATATTCATTGGTTATTGATACAGTTGCTTCCTACACGTTGGATGTTCGTTCGGCATCAGGTGCCGGAGGATCGAAATTTCATATGGAGGTAAACAATGTGGACGTTACAGAGACCTTGAGCTTACCGGCTACCGGTGGCTGGCAAAACTGGAGGACCACAAGTTTTGAGAATATAATAATACCTGCGGGTGAAGTCAGGTTGAAATTTGAATTTAACCAGGGGGGATCGAACTTAAGTTATTCTAATTTCAGAAACCCACAATCGACCGATTCAATTGATTTTCAATTCATCTCGGCTGAAACATCTGTCGATGGAAGTGAAGTTTATCTTGCTTTGAATAAAGAAATAACTACACTGCAGTCTGATCTTCAGGTCAGCGACTTTGAGTTGCTTAGTGATGACAATGCTGTAAGTATAGAAGATATATGGATCAGCAGCGAAAACAGTTATGTTTTAGTCTTAAGCATTAACGACACCATCTATTTCAACAACGGTTTAGTCCTGTCTTACAATGGAACATCTGTTCAATCCAATGCTCAATCACTGAATGCCTTCTCCAATGCACAGGTATTAAATAATCTTCCTGACAGGCATGTAATTCCAGGTTTTATACAGGCCGAGGATTTCGACGTTAATAATGGCTTTGCACTTGAAAGCTGTGATGAAGGCGGACAAAATACCGGATATGCTAATGCAGGCGACTATTTAGATTACCTGGTATATGTAAATGCTTCATCGAATTACAACCTTAATTACCGGGTGGCCACAATAAGAACAAATGCTGAGCTGGTTTTCCAGGTGGTTAAAAATGGAAGCATTAATAGTCGTGATACAATAAGATTTTCTTCAACAGGCGGCTGGCAAACCTGGGAAACCCAAACCACTGTGATTTACCTTGAAGAAGGTTATTATACTATCAGGTTACTGGTTAAACAGGGCGAACACAACTTAAACTGGTTTCAGCTGGTAAAAACAACTGTTTTCAGTGATGAGATAATAAAGGAGAGAAAGTTCACCCTCTATCCGAATCCGGGATCAGATTTTACCATGCTTAAGGTAAATGGAGAAAACACTGAACAACATGCTGTTACCCTGCTAAACATGAATGGGCAGGTTATGGATTACTTCGAAGGTTCAGAAACAGAATACTGCATCAATACTTCAGATTACCCAAAAGGAATATATATTGTTCAAATCCGCTGCAAATCGGGTATCTGTTCAGAAAAACTGATCATCCAATAATCTCTTTCTCCCTTTTGAAATTATCATTGGATTTGTCGGACCAGTTATCATTAACAAGCATTTAAGCATAGTGCAATTCCCGACATTATTGGGCACTATCAGAATGGCAGGGAATGCCAAACGGATTGATTGATATGGAAATTCGCTTATTGTTAAAAAAAAATTAAATTTACATTACAAATTCCTCCCAATAAAAGTTGTACACTTCTCTCGGATTCATGGTAGACTCTACATGTTTCTACTGTAAAAGTTACTTGGATTTATTGTACACTCTGCATGGAATATACAGATGGACGAAAATTACATTAAGAAAAAGCTTCAAAGTCAGGATAAGATAGTATTTGATTATGTCTTCACCTACTATTATTCGGGGCTCTGTGCATTTGTTAATCATTTTGTTCATGATAGAGATGTGTCAGAAGATCTTGTACAGGACTTTTTTGTACATTTTTGGATCGATTGCCCTAAAATAGAAATATCAGGATCCCTGAAATCATACTTTTTCAGTGCAGTTAAGAATAAAACTTCAGACTACTTTAAACATGTCAAAGTAAAAAACCATTACAAAGATCATATTCTGTCAAAGCAGGTTGTAAAGACAGAAGCATCTGAATATGCCGAAGTAGAATTGATGGCTTTAATTAAAAAAGGATTAAAGAAACTACAACCCCGTTGCCGGGAGATATTTGTTTTAAGTCGTTTTAATGGAAAGAGCAATAAGGAGATATCGGAATTTTTTAAAATCTCTCAACGTACTGTTGAATTACAGATTAGCAACGCACTGAAAATATTAAGAATAGAACTCGCAGATTTTTAGCCTCCTTCATGTATTATTTTAATTGAAGCTCCTCGCCGCAAGCGGCGAGGAAACGAGTTCCTGAGTTCGGCGAAGCCAAACAAACCTGTGAGTTCGGCGAAGCCAAACAAACCTGTGAGTTCGGCGAAGCCAAACAAACCTGTGAGTTCGGCGAAGCCAAACAAACCTGTGAGTTCGGCGAAGCCAAACAAACCTGTGA
>JADHVS010000208.1 GCA_016783865.1 Bacteroidales bacterium | reverse complement strand
GTTTTTTACTGAAGAGTTGCCCCAATTCATCAGATATACAAGTAATCCTGATGATCCCATGAGCTTAAGCGCTTCCCAGGTCCTACAGATCCATGAAGACAGGTATGGAAGGATCTGGGTGGGTACTACTTCGGGACTTAATTTATTTAAACCGGATGATGAGACTTTTATATCCTTTGGATTAGAAGATGGATTACCCAATGACTGCATTTGCGGGATACTGGAAGATGATCATGGAAACCTCTGGCTCAGCACATTAAAGGGCCTTTGTAAATTGGAATTGTCAGATGGATATTCTCCTGAAATAATACAATCGGTTAAAATCTATGATATGAATGACGGGGTCAAGGGAACGGTGTTTCATGAGAAATCCTGTTTCAGGTCTGATGATGGATGGATGTTTTTTGGAAGTTTTAACGGCATGACTGTTTTTCATCCTGACAGTATTAAGGATAATACGGTTATACCGGTTGTTTATTTAACCAATTTGAGTATCAATGATAAGCCGGTATATTCATATAAGAATGTATCACTTGAAAAGTCGCTGCAGGAAACAGACCGTATTGAACTGTCCTGTAAACAGAATTTCTTATCCTTTGAATATGTAGCACTTAATTACATTCATGCCGAAGGAAACCAGTATAAATATATGATGGAGGGACTGGACGAGGATTGGGTGGTGGCCGGGACCAGGCGCTATGCAGAATACCGCGACCTCAAACCAGGCGAATATACTTTCCGGGTACTGGGATCCAATGATGATGGGGTGTGGAATGAAGAAGGTGCATCGATAGGGATCATCATCAAGCCACCCTGGTACAGGACAGTCCTGGCATATATTCTATATGTTATCCTGTTGGCCCTTCTGGTTTTATTTATTATTCGCTGGAGAACAAACCGGTTGAAAAAAGAAAACATCAAACTGGATGGCCTGGTAAAAGAGCGGACAAAAGTCATTGAAGAACAAAACGAGGAGATCAAATCTACCAATGCTGAGCTGGAAGAGCAAAAGGAGGAGATAATGGCTATCAATGCTCAATTGGAGGAGCAGAAGGAAGAGGTCATGGCCACCAATTCGCAACTTGAGGAGCAAAGGGAAGAAATTATGGCTACCAATACGGAACTCGAAGAGCAGAAAGAGGAACTGGAGCAGCAGAAAGAAGAGCTCCAGATCACCCTCGACCAGCTCAAGGAAACCCAGGCCCAATTGATCCAATCTGAAAAACTAGCCGCTTTGGGTGGATTGGTTGCAGGCGTGGCCCATGAAATAAACACACCGGTAGGTATCAGTGTCACAGCCGCTTCCAGCCTGATGGAAGAAACTACCCAGATGGCCGGACTTTTTAAAGAAGGGACAATAAGCAAGGCAGACTTTAAAGAATACCTGAATACGGCTAACCAGTCGGCCAAACTCATCCTGTCAAATATGGAGCGGACTGCTGAAATGATACAGAGTTTCAAGCAGGTATCGGCTGACCAATCCACAGCTCAGCAGCGGAAATTCATGCTTAAAGCTTATACCGAGGATGTGATCAGAAGCCTGTACCCGAGATTGAAGAATCGAAAAATATCCATCGACCTGGAAATGGACGACAAAATAGAACTCGATAGCTTCCCGGGTGCATTCTCTCAGATCATTACAAACCTGGTTATCAATAGTCTGACACATGGATTTGATGAAGGGGATAAGGGAAAGATCAATATAATCGCAAACATTGGTAATAGTAAGCTAAAACTTGAATATTCAGACAATGGGAAAGGAATTTCACCGGGAAACATGGACAAGATCTTTGAACCTTTTTTCACAACAAACAAGAAAATAGGGACCGGATTGGGAATGCACATTGTGTACAATTTGGTCACCCAGAAGTTGAATGGTACAATTGAGTGTGAGAGCGAAGTCGATAAAGGGACCAGTTTCAAGATTGAGATACCCTTGAAGAGTTGATTGAAGAACAAGGAACATGGATTTTTGATTTTTGAAGTAAAAATAAACACAACACTCTTCACCCACACCCACAAGGAACGAAGAACGATAAACGATGAACCAATTAAAAGGCAATGGATACACTTAAGCACGACGACCTGTTTGATACATCATCATCTGAAAAGGATGATGACAAGCTTTTCATGGAGGAGGAAGAAACAGCACCCAAGAAAAAAACCTCAAAATCGGTAGACGAATCCAAGGAGTGCTGGAAGGTGCTCGTAGTGGATGATGAAGAAGACATCCACAGCGTGACCCGTATGTCCCTGAAGGGATTTACATATAAGGACAAAGGCATCGAGTTCCTGCATACCTATTCGGGAAAAGAATCGGAACCGGTGTTACACGATAATCCCGATATTGCAGTTATCCTCCTGGATGTGGTCATGGAGACCAATACGGCCGGGCTCGACCTGGTGAAGTTTATTCGTGATAAGCTGAATAACCGGTTTGCCCAGATTATCCTGCGAACGGGTTATCCAGGTTATGCTCCTGAGAGAGAGATAATTGTGTCGTATGATATCAACGATTACAAAACAAAGACAGAACTGACTTCATTCAAATTATTCACCCTTATCCTGGCCAGCCTCAGGGCCTATGATGCCATTACTTCCCTGGAACAACTCAGGTTGGGACTGGAAGATAAGGTGAAAGAACGGACAGCCGAACTGGAACATAAAAACCTGCAGATCATGGAGATGGACCAGATGAAAACCAGGTTTTTTGCCAACATTTCCCATGAGTTCCGAACCCCCCTGACCCTGATCCTTGGACCCCTGGAAGATATACTTGCCAAAGAGGAGATGAAAGAAAAGAACCGGGTCACGATGGAAAGAATGCACCGCAGTGCCGCCCGTTTACTGGCCCTGATCAACCAGCTCCTGGACCTCTCCAAGCTGGATGCAGGAAGCATGAAACTGGAATTAGTTGAATCAGACGTGTTGCGGTTTTTAAGGATTATCTTTTCCAGCTTTACACCCCTGGCGGATCGAAAGAAGATCGACTACAAATTTGCTATTCCCGAACAAAAATTGGTCACCACATTCGACCAGGATAAGATTGAGAAGATATTGTATAACCTGCTTTCCAATGCTTTCAAATTCACCCCTGACGAAGGAGAGATCTGGTGCAAAGTGAGTATAGGCAAATCCAACGATTTACAGATCTCGGTGAAAGATTCCGGATCGGGAATACCTTCTGAAATGATCGAAAAAATATTTGACCGGTTCTACCAGGTGGAAGGCACACCACATGGTCAGGCTGGTGGCACAGGGATTGGATTATCCCTCACCCGCGAGCTGATCCAGATACAACATGGACAAATTAAAATCAATTCCAAAACGGGAGAGGGCAGCGAATTCATTGTTACCATTCCCCTCGGGCATGAACACCTGAAGAAGGATGAGTTCATCCTCAGGGACGAAACGGATGTGAACGAATCGTTTGTTACCATACATGCCATATTACCCGGGAAATGTGCTGAAAGTGAGGGAAAGGCCGATGAGGATGAAGAAGATTCAACCAAACCACAGATCCTGGTCGTGGAAGACAGCGAGGACGTGAGATCACACATTGCCGAAGGACTGGATGACCGGTATGTTTTAAAGATGGCCGAGAATGGAAAGATCGGGTACGAGATAGGCACTGAAACCATTCCCGACCTGATCATCACCGACCTGATGATGCCTGAGATGGATGGTGTAGAACTCTGTAAAATGTTAAAAACAGATGAGCGGACCAGTCACATCCCGGTGATCATGCTCACGGCTAAAGCTTCCGTGGAAAACCGCCTGGAGGGGCTGGAGACCGGTGCGGATGATTACATGACCAAGCCATTTAACATGCAGGAGCTGCAGATCAGGATCAATAACCTGATTGAACAGCGCAGGAAATTGCGGGAACGGTTCAGTAAAGATGCCCGGCTTGAACCAAAGGATATTGCCGTTACATCCCCGGATGAAAAATTCCTCAACCGGACCATGAATATCATCGAGGAAAACCTCGGCGATTGCGATTTTGAGGTAACAGACCTGGCGGATGAAGTGGGCATGAGCCGAATGCAGCTCTTCAGAAAACTGAAAGCATTGACCGACCAGACCCCCAGTGAATTTATACGTACCATCCGTTTAAAGCGTGCAGCGCGGCTCATGGAAAAGAAATTTGGCAACATAGCCGAGATCACCTACGAGGTCGGATTCAATAACCTGAGTTATTTTGCAAAATGTTTTAAGGAGATGTACGGGCAGTTACCTTCAGAATATGTGAAAAGTCATTAGGAATCAGGTTCCCGGATTGTACAGGAAATATTTACGAGTCCATCGGCCCGGATCCCAGGCTGGATATCAGCGATTCAGTCACTTCATCAATCATTTGCAGGTATTCAACCTGCAGCAGCCTTACCCCGGCTGTTTTCAGGGCAGGGGACAGAAGATGCTTCATGAGGGGTGAGCCGACCTCTATCTTCTGGGGTCTCTTTCCCAGGTTCTCCAGCTGGGTAAGCACTTCCCCTGGAACGGATTCATACATTGTTTTTAAATCAGGCTCCGGTACCAGCATATCCATTCCCGAGACAAATCCGTTGCTTTTATCCGCCATCAACAGTGCAAAGGGGAAATATCCTTTCTTGCCCTTTTCCTTTATGGGTGCGGGAAGCATTACCAGGTCAAGCTGGATAATAAACCTTTTTTCCGGAAGAAGTGAAACCTTCAGTGCTTTTTCCCTGCTGAATTCAGCTAAATACTTTATTTCCGGTTTATCCGTATCGTACTCTCTGAATCTTTCTGACCAGTCAGTTCCGGCTTGCCCTTTGCTCTTTTCGCGCACAAGGTAGTCGTCTTCATCTGATTCAGAATAAAGAATATCCGGGTTATTTGCGGTGCGCCGAACCACTTCGATTGTTTGTTCAAGGATGATTTCTGCATCTGAGACCGAATCCCCTTCGGGCAGGACAGGCATGTACCCTGGCACAATCTCTTCGAGGGATGGCCACGATGCTGCACCGCGGAATTTCAGCCCGGATAATTTTATGCTTGAATGCTGCTCAGCGCTTAACTCGTTGCGGCCGGTAAATGAAAGCATGATATGGGGAATAAGCAGAAGGTCCTCCGGACGAGCCATATCCTGAAGATCCGCTAACTGCCAGAATTGTCCGAGTGCCCGGGATCCACGGTAGGCCGAAATGGCAGGGAAATCACCTCCCGATCCCATTATGCTAATAAAATAGACCCTGTCCGTGCCCGGGATTTGAACACCGAAAATATCAGATTCAAACATCCAGTTCCACGGAGCAAGCCTGTAAATTTCTTTGGCCAGTGAATATATCCTGTTCCATAGGGGATTATTATCATTCATATGTTTAAGCTTTAATATTTGTCAAGCAATGCAATAAGATTTCTCCTCCTGCTGTATTCTGAACGGATTGTATCGAGCCATTTGCCGGCCAGAGGCGGGTTCAGCTGTTTTAGCTGGTGTATTGACTCAGCGATCCTTTCATAGTTATATTTTCCGGCATTCTTAAGGTTTTCCCTGATCCTGTTCTGGAAATATTTTTCAGCTTCTGAAGATAAGGATTTTTTATTTCTTCTGAAAAATTCGAACAGTTTAGGATCCCATGATATTTTTCCCTGGTTGATCAGCAACCTGCTAAAACCATGGTAAAATCATTGTCAAATCCGCTTAACCTTAACAGGATCTTTTCCTTTTCGTTATCTGAGAGCCCTGTTTCAAGATACCCGTAAATACTGGCAAGAAGTGTATCAGGAACGGAACCTCCCTGTTTCATTTTTTGTTAATAATACACTTTTTTCAGGATGGCACGAGTCCTCAAATTGGATTTCTGCAACCTGTAACCTTCATCAAACAAGCTAACATATCTGGCCAAAAGTGGTATTATTTGTAAGATTTAGACAATTATAATAAAATAAATTTGATTTTTATTCAAACAGTACATCCATTTTCAGATCATTTGCTACTAGTTTCAGGCTGTGGCTGTTTTCCTGGAGACCATAAGTAGTAATCATTGTAATAATAGTATTCTTCCTGGTTTTTGTTGCTTTTCTGAAAGTATCCTCCTTTCTTCGTAATTCTTCAGCATATTTTTTAGTTAGTGTCTGCAAGAAAACTCTCGTTTTCTGAAAAGCCTCGTCATTCTGAATTTATTTCAGAATCTCATTTTCAGATGGTTATATATTCCGAAATAAATTCGGAATGACGTAATATCTAGTTTTCTTGCAGGCACTAGTTATGGTAAAATGATCTCTTGAAAATTTCATTTCACAGAGATTTATAATATTATCATCCCGGTCTATCAGCAGGTCGATTTGAGTTCCACCGTCTTTTGATTTATATGTCCAGCTGATCCGATAAACGTGCTTTGTGGAGTCCCGAAATTTCAAATATCAAATGCTTTGTGCATACATGCCTTATCAGAAAAGTCTTGCCAACTCTTCCCCATGTTACATTACTTCAAGACTTTGTTACCTCCCTGCTAGATTCCAGGCCTCTCGGCGCCGTACCTTTGTATTAAGAAAGCTCAAGTATTCAAATAAAGACGGAGGTATTTATCATGGAAACCACAAATGTTCAAACCGAAGAATTCCCTGGAATTCTCGACCTGATCAGGATTATGATACTGATCGCGCTGTTTGGGCTGATGATTTGCCTTGAATCGAGTGCCCAGGTTCCCAACAAGACTTACTGCAATCCGTTGTATTGTATTGATACAGAACAGATCAGGCAATTCATTGCCTATCTCGATTCAATTGAATCCTGCGAGCGCATTCCCCGTAGCTTGCTGCGGGGTTAGCGAGCACAATAAAAAATAAATACAAAGGATCGAAGATTCCTCGGAGCTCTGCTCCGAGGAGCTTCAATTATCGAAAGAAACTCTGAATCCGGAAAATCAAACCGACTCGAACATACTTTTTCAATCAGTAAATGAAACCGAATTAGTGCTGGAATCATGGATGCTGTCAGGAGGTGAACCTGGCTGGAAAATTACATTTCATTATCCGGCTGCTGTTGTCAAAAGATATTTTCAATTTGAAGCATTGATGTATAATCCTTTAGCCTGGAAGAATTGAAACAAGGCAAAAGTTTATATAGGGTAATTGCTTTCCTGGCCATCTTATTATTGAAGGCAACAATATCAACCAATGAAAAACACACAACATAACAGCGATTTACCCTCAACCGGCCGGTTGATAGTATACCTGCTGGTTATCAGTGGACTGTGTTTTCTGAGTTCTGTTGCTATTCATGCTCAAAAACGAAGCATTTCAGGTCAAGTTTTAAGTACTCTGGGTGACCAGCCCATTCAGGCTGCGGCCATCACAACTATAAGCCCGGGGCCTGATATATATGTATTTACAGATGAAAATGGCCACTACAAAATCACCCTTCCCGAAAAAACATCCAGCCTGATTATCTGCTCATGGGGATTGAAAACCAAAACCATT
>JADHVS010000036.1 GCA_016783865.1 Bacteroidales bacterium | reverse complement strand
CATCACCGTACCGGTCGATTACCTGCTGGAAAAATATATCCTTAAGGCCGGTGCATTAGAGTGGTTAAGTCCGGGGCTGGCTGACGTTGATCTGAGCTTCCTGAGCTTTATAATGTTTATTGCCGTTATAGCATCTATGGTACAGCTTGTTGAAATGGTGATCGAAAAATTTTCACCGGCACTCTATTCATCACTTGGGATATTTCTTCCCCTGATCGCGGTGAACTGCGCTATCCTGGGTGGTTCGCTTTTTATGCAGGAAAGAGAATATGTTTCCCTGGCGGAGGCAACAACATTCGGATTAGGTTCCGGAGTGGGCTGGCTGCTGGCGATTGTCGGTATCGCAGCCATCCGGGAAAAGATAAGGTACTCAAATGTTCCGGCTCCGTTGAGGGGACTTGGTATCACCTTTATCATTACCGGTTTAATGGGTATTGCATTTATGAGTTTCATGGGAATTAAACTATAACTTTTGAACAAATGATCCTGGCAGCTTCACAATTTGTTATTACACTTGTATCGGTAGTCGTTTTTACGCTCGTGATCACCCTTCTCGTGATCATGTTACTCTATGCAAGGTATAAATTAACACCCCAGGGGGAGGTGACCCTGACCATCAATAAGGAAGAGTTTAAGGTCAACCCCGGGTCCACTTTGCTGACCACCCTGTCGGCACAATCCATTTTCCTTCCATCGGCCTGCGGAGGTGGCGGTACATGTGCCATGTGTAAATGCCAGGTCGTTGAAGGAGGCGGATCAATATTACCTACTGAAACAGGATTTTTTACCAGGAAGGAGCAACAGAACGATTGGCGCCTGGGTTGCCAGGTGAAGGTGCGCAGTGACATGAAGATCCTTATTCCCAAAGAGATCATGGGCATCAAGAAATGGGAATGCGAAGTGGTATCGAATAAAAATGTGGCGACCTTTATAAAGGAATTTGTGGTAAGGCTTCCTGCAGGAGAGACACTCGATTTCCAGTCGGGTGGATATGTTCAGATCGATGTGCCTAAGTGTGAAGTCGACTACTCAAAGGATATCGATGTGGAAGAGCAATTCAGGGATGAGTGGGATCAATTCAGGCTGTGGGACCTGAAAATGAAGAATTCGGAAGAGACTTTCAGGGCCTATTCCATGGCCAACCACCCGGCAGAAGGCAGCATTGTCATGCTGAATATCCGTATTGCCACACCGCCATGGGACAGGGCACGCGGGGCATTCATGAAGGTTCCGCCGGGGATCTGTTCCTCATACATCTTTTCAAGGAAACCGGGTGATAAGGTAACCATCTCAGGTCCTTATGGAGAGTTCTTTATCAAGGAGACTGAAAATGAAATGATCTATGTTGGCGGAGGTGCGGGAATGGCTCCCATGCGTTCTCATATCTTCCATCTTTTCCATACGGCAAAAACTGGCCGGAAGGTGTCGTACTGGTATGGTGCCAGGTCGTTGCGGGAGATCTTCTATGAAGATGAATTCCGGGATCTTGAAAAGAAATTCCCCAATTTTAAATTTAATATCGCCCTTTCCGAGCCCAAGGAGGAGGATAACTGGTCGGGATTTACCGGTTTCATACACCAGGTATTGTACGATGAGTACCTGGGCAAGGTGGAAGAGCCCGAAGAGATCGAATATTATATGTGCGGTCCGCCCATGATGAATGATGCAGTGAATAAGATGCTGTATGATCTGGGTGTACCCGATGAAATGATCGATTTTGATGATTTCGGTGGTTAATCAATATATTTCCCCTTTGCGAATGATGTCATGAGAAAGACTGGTCATGCTGAACTTGTTTCAGCATCTCATCTTTGTTTAGGCCTTTTACTGGTACTGGCATTAAACGCCTGTCAACCAGGTGAACCTTCAGTTTATATTAAACTTGCCGGTCCTGCTCAGGGTACCGCTTATCATGTTTCATATGAGAGTTCCGACAGTGTAAATCTCCAGCCCGGGATTGACACCCTGTTGAGGCAGTTTGACCTTTCCTTGTCTGCCTATGAGCCCGCATCAATTATTTCTGCCATTAACCGGGATGAGGAAAATGTGGAACTGGATGACTATTTTGTCACCTGTTACCTGGCTGCAGCAGAAATCAGCCGGGCGTCTGATGGCGCCTTTGACCTGACCGTCGCCCCGGTTGTGAACGCATGGGGATTTGGATTCACAGATCCTGCTGAGGTGAATAATGAATTGATCGACAGCTTGTTGCAATTTATCGGGATGGATAAGGTCCGGCTGGAGAATGGCCATATAATTAAAGAAAAACCAGGCGTAATGCTTGATGTCAATGCCATTGCACAGGGATATGCAGTGGATGTGGTAGCCGCTTTTCTCGAATCAAAAGGGATCAGGAATTACCTTGTCGAAATCGGGGGTGAGGTAGCTGCAAAAGGGATCAATGACAGGGGCGAGTACTGGCGTGTAGGCATTGATAAACCCATCGATGGATTACAATTACCGGGCGTTCAGTTGCAGGCCGTCGTAGCCCTGAAGAACAAAGCCCTTGCTACCTCAGGAAATTACCGCCGGTTTTATGTTAAAGACGGCGTAAAATATTCCCATACAATTGATCCGCGAACAGGCTATCCTGTAGATCATAACCTGTTGAGTGCCACGATACTGGCTGATGATTGCATGACAGCCGATGGTTTTGCCACAGCGTGCATGGTTATGGGCGTTGACAGGAGCATTCAATTACTTGAATCAAGAGAAGACCTGGAAGGATATTTAATCTATCATGATGATGAGGAGGGATATGGTATCTATTATACTTCAGGAATGAAGAAGATACTTTTAAGAAGTGAATCGTGAATCGTGAATCGTGAATCGGAAAACCAGGAACCAGGAACCAGGAACCAGGAACCAGGAACCAGGAACCAGGAACCAAGATTACTTATTCTTACATTCTCCGCCCCCACCGCAGGCGCATGAAATTCCTCTCTCCTGTAAAGCTGCTGTACCAGAACATTTTCCTCCCGAAAATTCTCCTTTTGGTTTTAGGATAATCCTGATCGATAGTGCAACGGTAGCGATCATAATTAATAAAGCAGATAGTAATAATAGCTTTAACATTATGCAAATATATAATGTTATTTCTGAAGTTAATTGTGAGGGAGTGATGTTTAACACAACTATAGCAATTCGGTGAACGGTGAACGGTGAACGGTGATCGGTGAGCGGAATATTCCGCAGATGCACCTATGCTGGCAGGCAGGGAGATTCTAAAACATAATTTTGATCTGTTATTCGGCCGGCACCCAATGCTGGTTACCTTCGGCGAAGCCACGATAATTGGGCAGGGTATTGGATTGGCCCTCCGGGGATTCAAACCCATTGCCGAGATACAATATTTTGATTATTTACTATTCGGCTTGGCAGACCCTTAGTGATGATCTTTCTACCCTGCATTACAGGACGCGTGGCCACCGCCTTTATGCTTCAGTCATTTCTTGAAGAGCAGGATGGATTTCAGTATCTCGACAGTGAACCGCGAACCATTACGCAGAAGGAACACCGCCCTGCGTATGGCACGGATGGCGATTACTTCTCAAATCCAGGTGCGGAAGATGTTTTTGAGACCATCTATGATGTTATGCACGAATTCCACCCGGGCAAATATCCGAAGATATATTGATAAGGTTAAATGTAGTTTAAACAAACTTTAGTTTCATCTCAGTTCTTATCTGTTTGCCGGTGGCTTGATTTTTTTCATAACTTTAATTAATTTGTCTAACTTTTCAAATCTCAATTTATCTTTCAAATTTTATCAATTACTACTAAACTAAAAGATTATTAATCATGAAAAAGTTTATTTTACCCATTCTAACAGTAATGTTAATGGCCGGATGTGTTCCTGCCGAGGAAACGATCGACATTGAAAAAGAGAAAGAAGCAATTAAAGCTGTCATTGAAGAGTTGATGGTTGATCGCACTGAATTAGATTATGAAGGCTGGATTAATGCCTTTGTAGATGAGCCGTACTCATTTGTATCGTGGGCTGGTAAAGATGGTCATTCATTCATGTACCTGGACGATTGGAAAAAGCAAAGTGAAGAAGATTTTGCCAATTTTTTACAATCTCAAATTGATGGTGGTTATTCCATTAACATCGAACCTGTCGACATAACTATAAAAGTTTATAAGGAATCGGCCTGGGCACATTTCAAAAATAAGTGGACTAAAGTTTTTGAAGAAAATGAAGAGACAGAGGACCTGGGGGAGACCTTTTTAATCGTATCTTTTGAGAAACATAATGGCGAATGGAAGATAGCATATTTTAGTGCAGTGATATCAAATTCGTATGCAGTAGAAGATTCTGATAAAGAAGAAGATCCTGATGCAAAAGAATAAACGCAATAAAAGCCTCGGCAAATAGTCGGGGCTTAATTTGTGATCTGGCTGGTGCAATCTATTAAGATTGGTTATCCCGAACTTGATTCGGGATCTTCTTGCTTTCTGAACAGATCCTGAAACAAGTTACCAATGACAACATTCCGTAAAGTGGTCATTTTCAATTTATTTTATTGTCCCGATAATTAGGCCTCAGGATGACTGTTGCAGGTTCAGCATAACATTAATATTCCGTATCAATCTCAACCTCAATTTTTTCAGTCAGCAATTCTTCCTTATCGAACTTTCTGATTCGGAAGTTGATCGCTGCGATGAAGATTGTCATAATGGGACTGATGATATTGAAGAAGCAATAGGGCAGGTAGGTGAAGGTTGGTACCCCAAGCACCCTGGCCTGTGTTGCACCACAAGTATTCCATGGTATCAGAACCGAGGTAACCGTACCACCGTCTTCCAGTGTCCGGCTTAATAATTCAGGCTTGAGTCCCCTTTCCCGGTATGTCTTGGAATACATTCTCCCCGGCACTACTATGGCGATATACTGATCCGAAGCCGTAATATTAAAAAAGATACTGGTAATAACAGTTGAGGCAACAAGGGATGTTGTGGTATTGGCATATTTGATGATCGATTCGCTGATCCGCATCAGCAGCCCGGCCGCTTCCATGACCCCTCCAAAAACCATGGCTGCCAGGATAAGCCATATGGTATCAAGCATTCCTGCCATTCCTCGTGTTGTAAGCAATTCAGTTACAACTGGATCGGATGTCTCAATCCCGATGTTCCCAAACATCGATTTCATTACCCCGATATAACACGATTTAGCGTAATTGCCCGTCGTATCGGCAACAGTGCGTACAATTTCGGGCTGGAAAATTACGGCAAACACGGCACCTACCAAAGACCCAAAAAGTATAGCTGGAAGCGGTGGGACTTTTTTTATGATCACAACGATAAGGAGAACGGGGACTATTAGTAAAAAAGGATTGATATTGAAGTAGAGGTCAATTTCATTCAACACATTATTAACCTGTGCGGAATTATCAGTGAACTTATAAGTAAAGCCTATTATCAGGAAAATGATCAGCGTTAAGCTCATAGTGGGCACAGTGGTGATCATCATGTACCGGATATGTGTAAACAAGTCGGTCCCGGCCATGGCAGGGGCAAGGTTAGTGGTATCGGACAGAGGTGACATCTTGTCACCAAAATATGCTCCGGAGATGATTGCTCCTGCTACCAGTCCCGTATTGATGCCCAGTGTCTGGCCAATACCCAGAAGTGCTATGCCAATGGTGGCGATGGTCGACCAGGCACTTCCTGTAGCAAGCGATACAATACTTGATGCCACAACTGCAGCGAACAGGAATATACTCGGATGGATGACCTTCAGCCCATAGTAGATGAGTGCCGGTACTACCCCGCTCAACAGCCAGGTGCCTGCCAGGGAGCCTATCAACAGCAGGATAAGAATTGCAGGCATGGCAGAGCTTATGCTTCTAACGATGCTTGCCTGGATACTCAACCATCTCAATTTCAGACGGATGGCAATTATCCCGGCCACCGCAGCAGCCAGCAACAGGGCAATCTGGTTCGCACCTGACAGAGTATCTTCACCAAAATAGATTACATTGAAGACCAGCATTGAAATCAGAAAAGCAATAGGAATGAATGCTTGTATAAGGGTTGGCCTTGGCTTGGATTCCGACATATGGTAAGGTCACGAATTAATCAAGCGGCAATATAATAAAAACTGTCTCTAAAAAATGAACATTAATCAATATTATCTGTATAAAAAGGCATAATTTTTGTAATTTCACGAGAAGACATTTTTATTTTTCATTTGGCTCGTGTAACTTACCATATCAATGTTTTAATCACAACTAATAAATTGATTAAGACATTGATATGGACGTTTCATTGCATCAACAGGTCTGCTTTCTTTGCTTGAATATGAAAGAATTAAACATAGATTTTTTCAGAATTGATAATAATAAGGTGGCTAAGCAGGGCAGGGTCCTTGTATCGGAACCCTTCCTGAACGACACCTATTTCAGGAGATCTGTTGTGTTGTTAACAGAGCATTCCAAAGAGGGATCTGTAGGATTTGTCCTGAATAAGCCGGTCGATCTTACACTGAATGATGTGCTGACCGATTTTCCGGTTATCGATTCTAGGATTTCTATCGGAGGACCGGTAAATACCAATTCCATACATTACATCCATACGCTTGGGGACGATATTCCCGGCAGTGTTCATATTCTGGAAAATGTATTCTGGGGTGGTGATTTTGACAGGGTTAAGGAAATGATCGGCAAAGGCGAGATCAAGGATGAGAATATCAGGTTTTTCCTTGGATATGCTGGCTGGTCACCCAATCAGCTTGAGAACGAGTTGTCGGAGCATGCCTGGATTGTGACTGAGCTTGACGGCAAGACCATCATGGCCGATCCTGACCTGAATTTGTGGCAGGATACACTTCTGGGGCTTGAGGACAAATACCGCACCTGGATTAACTTCCCGGAGAATCCATCTTTGAATTAATCAGGGCCCAGATGATTTTTATGATCCTTGTATCCGTCGGATAAAACCGACGGCAAGTGATTAATCGCCAGGAATTATTTCTTTTACCATTTCCCTCAGATCCTGGTTTCTCTCAACAAGGATGGTTTGCAGCCCGGCTTTCTTCCCGGCTTCCACATCTCTTTCGCTGTCGCCAATCATCCACGATTGGCCAGGGTCGATATCAAAGCGGGCAATAGCCTTTTCTATCATAAGGCTTTCGGGTTTTCTGCAAAAACACTTCTGGCGATCCGGATGATGCGGACAATAATAGATCTCGGTCAGCTCAATGCCATCTTTGAGCAGCCGTGAGCGAAGGTGATCATGTACCTGCTCCGTTTCACTCTGCGAATAGATCCCCTTGGCAATCCCACTCTGGTTTGAAATAATTATGATTAGAAATCCGTTCTCCTGTATTTTTTTCAAGGCTTCCGGGATGCCCTCGTTCAAATGAAAATCCTTGATACGGTAAACGTAATAGTTGTCATCGTTCTTGTTGATCACTCCATCCCTGTCGAGAAAAACCGCTTTAGTCATCTGGCCGGATTAAAATGAAAATGCACCAAGGAAATGTTCAATCAGCCTGAAATCTATGAAAGCCGGAAAAACAAAGCCAAATACGGCACCTGCAAAGTGGGCATCGTGATTGATGTTATCCGTACTCTTTCTGCTCATATAACTGCAATAGATCAGGTAGATCACACCAAATAGAATTCCAGGTATGGGCACTACGCCGAAGAAATATATCCGGTCGAGCGGCGAAAAAAAGATACTGGTAAAAATCACCGCCGAAACAGCACCCGATGCCCCTACCGAATTGTAATGAATATTATTCCGGTGCCTGAAAAGGGTAATAAGCGATGAAATGATTATGCCTCCGAAATAAAGGATCCCATAAACAATCAAGGGATTATTTATCAATCCTTCCACTTTTAGCTGGCCCATCCAGGCTTCCACATTCCTGCCAAAAGAATAAAGAACAATCATGTTGATGGCAAGGTGGACCCAGTCGGCATGCAGAAATCCATGCGTAATCATCCTGTGTATCTCTTTCCTGTGAAATACCTGGTAAGGATTAAACAGCAAGCGCGACATGATGCCATCCTGATAAAAAGCCAGGACAGAAACAGCAACAGTGATTATGATAATGAAAATGGTCATAAATCAAAGATGTAAAATTAGCGAAATTTATTGAGACCGGAGGAGTGTATAAATGAGATTCGGATTGTATATTTTAATGTAAGATCTTGTAAGTCAGCTCTTTTAGTAGATTTCCGGGAGTGGTTGAAACATTACCCATGCCCTTCGATTTCAGGTCGAATTCTCTGAGTAATCCAATGATCTGTACCACTTTCGATGCAGAGTAATGCCTCGCTGCCAACTCATAATCAGCCAGGAAGAATGGATTGATCCGCAAAACTGATGCGGCATTCTTTCGTGATTTGTCTTTAATAAAATGATACATCAGTACTTTGCTGAAAAAATAGTAGAGGGAGGAGATTGTCATTGAGAATGGGTTACTCTTCTGATTCTTATCAAAGTAGTAGATGATCCGGTTGGCTTTTAAAACATTTTTCTGGGACAAGGCCTTATGCAGCTCAAAGTTATTGAAGTCCTTACTAATGCCAATATTCCGTTCGATCTGGTCAACCGTAATGGTTCTTGAATCTTTCGGCAGTGTGAGGATCAGCTTCTCCAGTTCATTGACAACCTTACTGAGTTCATTACCCAGAAAGTTGGTCAATAACATGCTTGCTTTCAGATCGATAGCAACACCCCGGCCGGACAAGTATGAATTTATCCAGGAAGGAATCTTGTCCTCATACAGCTTGTCGGAAGTAAACACTACTCCGGCACTGTCGAGTACCTTATAGAGTTTTTTCCTCTTATCGAGATTTTTGTATTTATAATTGACCACCAGTATGGTGGATTGAAGGGGTGCCTCGGCATAATACACGAGGTCGTCGATGTCATTTAAGGACTGGGCCTCCTTCAGGATGACTACCAGGTAGTTGGCCATCATCGGAAACCGTTTGGCTGTATTGATAACGTCTGCTATGTTGGTATCTTTCCCATAAAGGACAATCTGGTTAAATGATTTTTCCGCTTCTTCCAGCACATGTTTGGCAATATAATCTGTGATAACATCTATGAAATAGGGCTCTTCCCCCATCAGGAAATAGATGGGTTTGTAGATCTTGTTCTTTAAATCCTGTAATATTTCTTCGAATTTCATGATAAGGCGTGAATCGTGAATCGTGAATCGTGAATCGTGAATCGGAAGAAAAGAGTGTGGGTGGTGAGAGTCAATGTAAAGATAATTCTAAAACCTTATTAGAAGACCACACCCACCTCTCACTCCCATGCCCTCGATTCACGATTCACGATTCACGATTCACGGAATTTAATATCTTTAATGAATGGAACGTCTAAATTTACCAACTTATTCTTTTAAGTTGAAATCGGAAGAGGGAAGAAAATTAATTTTTGATGAGATCAGGCGAAAATATGTGGTTTTAACTCCTGAGGAGTGGGTACGGCAACATTTCATTCACTATCTGGTGGATCATAAATTGTACCCGGCAACGTTGATCGAAGTTGAAAAACAGTTTACCCATAATCATTTAACCCGTCGTGCAGATATCCTTATAAATAACCGGTCGGCTGTTCCTGTCATGCTTGTTGAATGCAAGGCACCCGATGTAAAAATCAACCAGGATACGTTTACCCAGGCAGCATTGTATAATTTGAAATTCCAGTTGCCCTACCTGGTCATGACCAATGGGATGAAACATTATGTATGCCATTTCGAAAAAGGCGGGAAGTATTCGTTCCTTGATGGGATCCCGGAGTATGAAACTATCATTGCTCAGGATTGATCAGCTGAAAGAAATATTCACCTCTCCACCCCTGCGTTTCCTTCAACCAATCTTTCTTTTCACGCAGCAAAACAAATCCTGTTTTTTTAAACAGGTTAATACTGGCCTCATTGTTTGTGGAAATGGAACAATAGAGCTGGTGTAGCCCGAGAGTTTTAAAAGCATATTTGATCAGTATGGCAAGGGCTTCAGTGGCTATTCCTTTTTCCCGGTATTCTTTATTGGCAATGAGGATCCCCACACCTGCCCTCTGGTGATAAGGATTAAAGTCGAACAGGTCGATGGCACCTACGGTTAATCCTTCATTATCATTTCCCGGGACAAAATCAATCATTAACCTGAGTTGTTTATTCTCGTATATATCTTTCCGGGCGCTTTCGATGAGTTCTTTCAGGGCATGCCTGGAATAGGGTGTATAAGTGTTGCTGACGAACCAATTTTCGGTATCGTTTTCCCATTGATACAGCAGCTCGAGGTCTGCCGGCTCCAATGATCTTAAAATAATATTTTTACCTCTGAGTGTAACCATATGATCAGGGAAACGGATATAGACCGGCTGTAATGATCAGGCGGGTTGGATTATTTTTCAATCTTGATAATATATTCGTTTGCAGGCTGCTGAATGGAGAATTTATCCAGCTCTTTGTTATAGCGGATAACTATGCTGTCGGATTCATTTAAACTTATGATCTTCATTGTGAAATCTGTCCTGAATATTGACTGGCCAGGTGATCCGGTGGAAGATTTGTCGGGAGGAAGAATTTCGATCAGGTAAATATCTGATATGATGGGGATCTCTTTTGACATCTGTGGATAGTAACCATGTTTGTCATCGACAGGAAAATAAAAAAGGTTATTACCGGTAGTGTTGATCGGGAATCCGATGTTTACCGGGTCACTCCATCCTTTGTTGTTCCTTTCGGCATAGAAAATATCATATCCCCCCATGTTAAAATGCCCTTCTGAGCTGAAATACAGTCTTGATCCATCCTTTGAAATGAAGGGTGTTTCCTCATTGAATTCTGTATTGATAATGCTGCCGAGGTTAACCGGTACATTCCAGTTGTTTGCCCCTGCACGCTGTGACTGGTAAATATCCAGGTTACCATAGCCACCACGTCTTGCACTGGTGAAATACAATATTTTTCCGTCACTGGACAGAGAAGCATGGGTCTCGTGATAATTGCTGTTGATATTTTCGTTTAATGGTACGGCTCTTGACCAGAAATCGGTACCCAAATTGCTCACATAGATGTCATTGTTGTTTTCTGTCCGCTTCACCAGGAATAGTTCAGTGCCATCTGCCGAAATGCTGGTGGGATACATATCACCATCGGATCCTACCTGGGGATTGAGTACTTCGGGCTCGGTCCAGTAACCGTTTTCCTTGCGGGTCAGATGGATGGCATCGTAGAATGCCAGTTGGGTGACAAATACCATGGTTTGTCCGTCGGGCGTGAGTACCGGGTTATAGTTATTTGTTTTGGTATTTATTGGTTCTGGCAGTTTGGTGGATCTTATGTTTAAAGGGACATCCTTGATAATCTTGGCGCGTTCGCATGCTTTGACCTCAGTTTCCACCATTGTAATGTTATAATTGCCTTCAAAATCCTCTGAGGTGGCAAATATATCATAGGTTGACAAGGCCTTATCTAGCTCATTATTAAAGCGGTAGGCATTCCCAAGGTAAAAATATGCATGATGTGGTGCCCTGGTTTCGCCAAAGGAACGTTTCTTGTATTTCAGGGATGTGCTGGTAACAGCTTTTTCAAGGTAGGGGATAGCGAAATGTTCCTGACCCGGGATCTGCAGGTAAGTCATTCCTGCCTTGTAGTTAAAATTAGCATTATCGGGGTACTTCTCCACCAGCTGCAGATAATAGAAAATCGCCTCCCTGTAGTCTTCAGCCAGGAAAAAGAATTCTCCCTCGGTAAACAACTCTTCCGGATCGGTGATTAGTTGAGAAAATGCCGAAAAAGAAAATATGGAAAGGAAAAATATGACGAGAATTCCCCTTTTCATTATTTTATCTTTATAAAATCAAAGTAAATATAAGAATTTTATTTCGTACGGATTTGTGGATATTCAAAAGCAGTTCCTTGGTGGATATTCAATAACTAATCACCGGAGCTTGAGGTTATCCGGTACGGAAATGGGCTCAATTTTGATATGTGGCAGTTCTGGCCGCAAGATATTAAATACTACCCGCCTGTTCAGCTTTCTTCCATCGGGACTATCTGAACCATCGTTCAGACTGTTTATGGCAACAGGTTGGCTTTCACCGGCACCTTTGATCTGAAGCTGTTCGGTTTTAATGCCCTTCTCCTTCAGGTAAGAAACGGCACTATTCGCCCTTCTTTTTGACAGTGCCAGGTTATAGGTATCGGATCCTTTAGCATCGGTATGTCCCGTGACCAATACAACCAACTCGGGATACAGCTTCATGACTTCGGTCAGTTCGTCGAGTTTGGTCCTGGCATGAGCGGACAGATCATACTTATCGAAATCAAAGAAGATGGCCCTGATCACTACAATTTTAACCTGAGGCTCCGGTTCTGGTTCGGGTTCCGGCTCGATCACCGGTTCCGGGGTAACTTCACCGATAGCGGCCTGGTATTCTGCTTCACTTTCAAACATACTAAACTTGTAAATATCCTGTGAACCATAACTATCCTTATCAAAAATAGACTGATAACCATATTTACCGTTACCTGCCGGGACAAAAAACAGGTCATCATCAGTTGTATTGATAGGATAACCCAGGTTTTTGGGTTGTGTCCAGGTCCCATCGGGTAATTTTTCAGAATAGAAAATGTCATAACCTCCAATGCTCTGATGGCCTTGTGATGAGAAATAAAGAACTTTTCCATCCTCAGAAATGAACGGGTGGTCTTCATTCAGTTTAGTATTAATGCCGGTACCCAGGTTGAAGGCAAGCCCCCAAACACCATTTTCATCTTTTGTGGAGAAATAAATATCGGTACCTCCCTTACCATCTTTCCTGTTGCTGGCGAAATAGAGGAACTCTCCATCAGCAGAGATGGATGCGTGTGACTCCCAATATTTTGTGTTGATATTTTTATTGAGAGGAGCAGATTTTATCCAGCGTCCGTTTTGATACTGGCTGTAAAATATATCACTGTTGAAGTCATCCATCTTATTGAGATATAACTCCATTCCATTTGCAGATATGGAATTCACAAACTGATTCCCATCCGATTGAATATCCGGTGTAATATTTATGGGTTCTGTCCATTCACCATTTTCTTTGTGGGTATATTTTATGGCGTCATAGAACTTAAGGCCTGTCATGTAAACCATGGTGCTTTCATCGTGTGAAACGACAGGA
Source organism: Bacteroidales bacterium (assembly GCA_016783865.1). The sequence continues at coordinate 15,610 of JADHVS010000036.1, read as the reverse complement.
TTAAAATCACTGTAACCCCCGTTGATGATTTCCCCCAGGTTTTCTTTAATATAGTAAACCGGATTACTCATTGCCTGATTGGCATTATTGCATGCCTGGATCTGTTGGTTGGTATAGTTTGCCATCTCTGAATCAGGATCATCCAGTAATGCCATGTATTTTTTATAAGAATCGCAGGCCTTTGGAAGATCACTCACAATACGGTAAGCATTTCCAAGATAGAGCCATGAGTCGATGGGAGATTTTGTTTCACTAAATATCCCTTCTTTATACCTTTCCGTGGTGCTTTGGACCGCCTTCTCCAGGTAGGGAAGCGATTTTTCTTTTTCTCCGGGGATATTCAGGTAGCAGATACCCATCCTGTAATTAATATTGGCATTGTCCTTATATCCTCTGGTATATAACTTTTGATATTCCACCAATGCATCTACATGCGATTCTTCCATCAGAAAAAACTCAGCATCCAGGAAGATATTACGTAAGATTTCCTGGGATTCCTGTGTGTAAGTTACATTCATGAACAGGAAGCTGATGATAATGAGGAACAGGGATTTTCTCATTGAGGTGATACTTTTATTGGTAGTATAGCAAATTTAAGAATTAAATCGTAACAATAACAAATTAAATCGTGAGTCGTGAATGCTTTGCATTTCACGATTCACGATTCACGATTCACGATTCACGATTTCTCCTCCGACGAAGGAGGAGGAAGAATATTATCAGCAGAAGACCGGCACCCAGCAGGTAGTAAATCAAGCCGGATCTTATTCCTGTGTCGCCTTTAAAATCGACCGGATCCACTTTGCGGATCAGCTCATTTCTTTCAAGGACATTTAGTAAGTTAATAAACAGGGCGTCTACATCTGCTTCGGTGAAATTATGAAATTTGGCCTGATTGAGCAGGTAGGCATATAACTCTGAAAGGGAACCAATACCAAGCTGATCCAGGTTCATGTTGATCAGCAGCTCCTGTAATTCACCAGAAGCTGTTCCAATCATTACTTTCATTATTTCAGCCAGGTCTTCCTTTTCGAGGTAATTGAAAAGCAGCGACATGGCATTTTCCCTGGTATAGTCATAATCCTCTGCATTCTCAAGGAGGTACTGGATCAGGTCAATGGTATTTTTAATGCCCTCCTTATCCGGATCAAGCTGTTCCAAAACAGTTTTCAGATCGCCTTCGGCAAGTTCAGTCAGGTTTTGCAGTAAATGAATTAATTCTGTCCGTTGTGAAAGCTGTGAAAACAACTGATTCAAATCATCTGTGGTGAAACCATATTGTTCCGATTTATCCATCAGGGCATCATACAATTCCTGCAGGCTTGTAATTTTTTCCTCGTTCAGGTCTGTATCCGTGAGTGCAGCAATAATATTCTCATTATCAGTCAGATGAAGTAGTTGATCCAGGTAGCCTTCTATGTATTTATACTGTATGGTGGTCAGGATCAGGTCATATACATCCTGTGAAGAATAACCCTCCGTTATGGCCTTTTCTTTGAGGTATTCCAGAAGTTCTTCTTCTGACTCAATGCCCTCTGCCTTAAGGTCCAGTCCGGTCAGGAATTCTTTCAGCATACCATCGGCATTTTCGATCAGGTTTTGATGGAAATGATCAAGTTCAGCATATACCTCAGTGGTATCGGTATCCAATTCAACACTATCCTCATCAATGAGAACCCGGGAGCCGATGATCTCTTCCGGTGTATATATAACCACAACATTCTTGAAACTCAGGTTTCCATCACTGTCAACCATTTTGAGCTTCAATATGGTTTTACCGGGAAGGGGCACATAGGTATAGGTGAACCTTCTTCTGTCGACCTGGAAGCTATCGGTCCTGACCAGGTTGGTATCCTGGTAAACCGATACAAATAATTCAGCATTTCGTTCCAGGGTCATCGGGATCTCAATCGGGTCGTCGACCGAAACAACAATTAGTGTGTCTCTGATCTTGATCTTATCCAATATCCGGGGCTCAAGCTCGTCGAGCTTCCTGACCAGGGTAAGCAGGATTGCCGATTTCATCTCCAGCTCCTTCTCCAGGTAATCTTCAGGAACAAACAGGGATGTGGAAGTGGCTTCAATCTCGTCTCCTTCAATCACCAGGTCATATTCTCCGGAAGGTGCCTCAAAAGTAAAGGCCCCGGATTCAGGATCGGCATAGGTCACAGCGACCGTATCCCTTGAATAGCGCTCAATAACAGTGACAGTAATGGGTTTTGTTATGAGAGCATCGGCCGGCAGATTAACCAGTCCCCTGATCTGGAATTTCCTTGGATGGGTTTTGGAATAGATCTCCAGTCGATAAATATCGGTCCTTCCAAAACCATCATCCATCAGTCGGGGCAAATAAGCAAAAACACCATTTTGTACCGGTTGATAGAAGAAATCATCATCTGTTGTGTTGATCGGATATCCTGCATTGATGGGTTTTGACCATTGACCATTATCCAGTCTGGTAGAATAGAATACATCATATCCCCCCATATTGTAATGGCCATACGAGCTGAAATACAACGTTTTACCATCAAAAGTTACAAAAGGTGTTTCTTCGTTATAAATAGTATTAACGTTTGGGCCCAGGTTAGCCGGGTTTCCCCAATTGCCATTCTCCCGGGTACTCAGGTAGATATCCAATCCGCCCAAAGTACCTTTCCTGTTACTTGTGAAATACAGTGAATCACCTGTCCGGGTAAAACAGGCATGAGATTCCCAATACTTGGTGTTGATGTTGTCGTTCAGTTTTTTAAGGGGTGTCCAAAATCCATCCACCAGCCTGGTGCTGTACAGATCACCTATGAAATTATCACTACGGTATACCAGCAACTCGGTGCCGTCGTATGAGAGGGCCGTGGGATAAGCATCGTCATCAATCCCAAGCTCCGGCATGAGCAGCCTGGGGTACGACCATTCACCATCGACCTTTTCAGAATAGAACAGGGCATCATAAAAAGCCTGTTCCTGTGTATAAACCATCCTGGTTTCATCCCCTGAAACAACCGGATTCACATCTGGGAAACGACTATTAATGCGATCGCCAATGTTTACAATATCATAATCAATGGGACGGTTTTGGAGGTCCTTGGCATTGTTACAAGCCCTGATTTGTTCGTCAACCAGGACGTGGTCAAAAACGTCAGGATCAGCCTTTTCCCTGAACTTTACGTATGTTTCAATTGCTTTATCAAGCTGGTTATTAATCCGGTAAGCATTGCCTAAATAAAAGAGTGCCTCCATCGGGGCGGCCGTTTCCTTAATGTTGTTTTCCTTGTACTTCAGGTTGATGTTTTTGACCGCTTTTTCCAGGTATTCTATTGAGGTTTCTTTCTGAAAAGGATCGTTCAGGTAGCATACTCCAAGCTTAAAGTTGATATCGTCGTTTTTTGGGGCTTTCTGGAGGCATCGTCTGTAGTAGGGAAGGGCTTCGTTGTATTCTTCAAAAAGGAAATACATTTCTCCTTCGAGCCAGTCTGCCCGGTAAGCTTCATTAAACTGTCCGGCAATTTCCGGGACCAGCAGAAGACATAATATAATCAGGGTACCGATACTTCTCATGAATGATATCTATCAAAGCCTCTTTGACAAATTTAATAATTATAATGAAAGTATTATGCATTCAGTCTGAACCTGAGGATTGGAAGTTAAAATAATTTGACCGAATTGGCAAGATAACCTTTAAATGCTGGCAGGATTTATGTAAAAAGCTGATTTTAAATCAGTCATATCAGATCTCCCGCTCAATATCAGCATTTTCAAGATGATCACCGATCCGTTTAAGAAATGATCCGCCAAGAGCTCCGTCAACCACCCTGTGATCGCATTGGCTTCGCCGAACTCAGGAACTCGTTTGGCTTCGCCGAACTCAGGAACTCGTTTGGCTTCGCCGAACTCAGGAACTCGTTTCCTCGCAGCTTGCTGCCTTTAGAGGAGAGTCAATTAGCTTTCTGTTTTACCCTTGTATCCTTATCGGTTTCCTGCCGATATAAGGTATTCCTTTGATCAGGATCTCCAGGTCGACAAATAATTTGTAATTCTTAACATACATCACATTCAATCTCTCGATGGTTTCCTCAGGCAATGATTGGTTCCTGAGTTTATCCACAGGAGTCAAAATACATGGTTTAGCAACCGGCATGTTCATAAAGTTTGCCTTTGAGAGTGGCTGATAACCCACCCATGTGCAGGCACCCAATAATACCTTTAATATATTCAGGAGGGACTGTCCGGGATTTTTTATAAAAATCAATAAGACGGGCCAGCATACGATCAGTAGCAAAGAAGTGATAATATCAAACACCCGTTTGTTTCGTCTGTTGGCGCTCTTGTTAATCGAATCCATTTCTATCAGGTACAGGTCTCCTGCCGTGTTAATTGATCTGCTCCCGATAATTGCCAGGCTTTCCTGTGGAGCGATCTTATAGTTTACACGAATATCTGTGAAGGTCATCATTTTATGAATGATCTCCTGGGAGGTGAGGTCCCTTGAACAGAATATGATCTCATCAATTTTATTTATTTTGATCACCTCCAGTAACTGGTCCAGGTCTCCAAGGAATGGTTTATCATGTCCCTTACCAGGATTGACGTAACCAATGATATCTGCTTTAACGTCGGTTTCCTGGAGTACATCCTTCACCCTGTCTGCTTCGTCGAGTTTACCGACAATGATGATCCTCTTTTTGCGTGTGGTATCCAGCTCATACCCCGGGATCCTCAATAATTGAAACAGCAGTCGTATCAGGATGCTCGAGAGTAAAGCCCAGCCTGCACCCATTAGCAGCAGTGCCCGGGAATACCTCAGGTGCTCGGGCAGCAGGGCATAAATAACGAGGATGATGATGGTCCCGATAGACAAACCCCGGGAAACCGCCATTAATTTCACCGGTCTGTCATAACCACCTGAAAAATAGATGGATAATAGCCAGATCAGGATGTAGCCCGGAACCACTAAGAACATATATTCATCGGGATACCCACCTCCGCCAGGAAATTTATAACCTTCCCAGACCGGTTTCAGAATGACAAATCCAAAGAAAAAGAGGACCGCTTCTGTAATGGGGAAGGCGAAATTTTTGACAAACCTGCGCAGCAAAGCGAGAGAAGCGCGAAAGTAGATAGCCAGATGGATCAACAGGGAATAGCTTTTAGCCATCTTAACCGAGTAGTGCTTTCTGGCAAAGATAATCATGGCGTTATAGAAGGTGAGCACATAATTGAGGCTCCCTTTTTTCGTGCTCTCCCCCTTGTAATGAATAATTGTTGCCTTGGGGAAGTAGACATTTTTGTACCCCGCTTTGATCAGCCGGTATGAATAGTCGATGTCTTCGCCATACATAAAGAACGTTTCATCCAGTAAGCCGACTTTGTCGATAGCTGCCTGACTGATCAGCATAAAAGCGCCCGGAAGGATCTCGATCTCATTAACCTCATCCTGATTGAGATATCCCAGGTGATATTTTGAGAAAATCCTGGATCGTGGGAAGAGCCTCGAAAGACCAAAGATCTTATAAAAGGCCACCCGTGGAGTGGGTAGCGATCGTTTTGATTCGGGAAGGAAATTCCCGTTTCCATCTATCATTTTAACGGTCAGACCGCCTGTTTCAGGGTGATCCCTGACGTACCCGATACACTTGTCCAGTGTGTCCTCCTCAATTACAGTATCGGGATTCAGCAACAAAATAAATTCACCCTTTGCCTCTTTTATCGCCTGGTTATTGGCCTTTGAGAATCCAAGGTTGGCGTTGTTTTCAATCAGTCTGACTTCAGGGAATTTCTCCCTGATCATGGCACAAGACCCGTCCACAGAGTTGTTGTCGACGACAAATATTTCGGCATCGAGCTTGCTGATGGCATTCCTGACCGAGAGCAGACATTGCTCAAGGAAATACTTGACGTTGTAGTTAACTATTACAATTGACAGGTCCATGTGGTACTTCAGAGTTGCGAGGCAGAGATCCTGAAACAAGTTCAGGACGTCATCCTGAACTTGTTTCAGGATCTCAACATTTCATATAAACGTAAACGAATTTAGGAAATTATAATGAACCGCAAACTGATCCTGTGTCTTAAAACAGATCCTCGTGAATCACCTGGTTCCTGGTCAGGTCATTCTGCTCTTCCCGTTTCCGTATCAGGTAATCTTTTTTATTGTGGATCATAACCTCGGCCGGACGGTATCTTGAATTGTAATTCGACGACATAGCAAAGCAATAGGCACCGGTATTAAGGAAGGCAAGGTAATCCCCTTCGGCCACTTCGGTGATCTTCCGGTTCCATCCGAACGTATCGGTTTCGCAGATGTAACCAACTACAGTGTATATCCTTGTTTTACCCGATGTTTTTGATACATTGATTATTTCGTGATAAGAATCATAAAACATAGGCCTGATCAGGTGGTTCATGCCGGTGTCCAGTCCCGCGAAAACAGTAGCCGTGGTTTGCTTGACCACATTGGTGCGGGCGATGAAATAACCTGCTTCGCTGACGAGGAATTTTCCAGGTTCAAAAATGAGAGTGAGTTTTTTCCCGATCTCATCACAGTATTTGTTAAAACGGCCGGAAAGATTTTTTCCCAGTTCATTAATGTCGGTGGCAATATCGTCGGGCCGGTAGGCAACCTTGAATCCACTTCCCACATCGATAAATTCAAGATCGGGAAAGTTTTTAGCCGTTTCAAACAAGATATCGACCCCCCTCAGAAATACTTCAATATCGAGAATGTCTGATCCGGTATGCATGTGTATGCCGTTGACAATCATATTGTTAGTCTCGACCACACGATGCACATGGGGCATCTGGTAAATGGAGATTCCGAATTTGGAATCGATGTGCCCGGTTGAAATCTTGTGATTTGCACCAGCCAGGATATGCGGATTGATGCGAATGCTTATCGGGATGGATTCGCCATATTTATGACCGAATTGTTCAAGGATTGAAATATTGTCAATGTTGATGCGCACGCCAAGTTCCACTGCCATGTCGATCTCTTCGAGGGAAACACAGTTGGGTGTATAGAGGATATCCTGCGGATCGAAACCAGCCTGCAGCGATAACTGGACCTCCTGGATTGATACCGCATCAATACCCGATCCGAGGTTTTTGAAAAACTTCAGTATGTTGATGTTTGTCAGCGCTTTACATGCGTAATATATCCTGATGTCTGACTTCTTAAAGGCCTTTAGCAGCCTGTTATATTGTGTTTGAATCTTTGAAGTATCATAAATATACAGGGGAGAACCGTACTTTGTTATCAGATCAAGTACCGGGATACCATCAATTACATATTGATCATTTCTCTGTTCCATCGTGAAAATATTAATTGTTTAAAGTGCGCAGTCTCTTTATGCAGTGCTTATTCTGCATCCTGTTTTCGTTCTTTTAGGGTGGTTGTAAAAGGAGTTCTGTTCACCAGAGAACGGCCCAGGGTGATCTCATCGGTATATTCAAGTTCATCACCGATGGCGAGTCCCCGCGCCAGGGTGGTTATTTTAACATTAAACCGGCTCAGCTTTTTGTAAATGTAAAAATTAGTGGTATCGCCCTCCATGGTGGTACTCAATGCCAGGATCACTTCATTGATATCACCTTCTGAAACCCTTTTTTCCAGGGAATCGATGAACAGATCACCCGGACCAACACCGTCCATTGGAGATATTATCCCGCCCAGCACATGGTATACACCGACGTACTGGTTGGTGTTTTCGAGCGACATCACATCGCGGATATTTTCGACCACGCAGATGGTTGTGTGATCCCTGGAAGGATTGGCACAGATCTGACAGGTCTCTGTATCTGATATATTTCTACACACATTGCAATGCTTGATCCGGCTCCGCAGCTCGATGAGTGCATTACCAAATATATTCACATCCTCCTGCTCCTTCTTGAGCAGATGAAGTACCAGCCGGAGAGCCGTTTTGTTACCGATGCCCGGCAGCTTGGCAAACTCCCTGACCGCCTGTTCCAGTAGTTTTGAAGGATACTGATGCATTGTTTTTTTAGTTCAGGGCAGCAAAAATACGATCAAATACCCTGATTACCAATTTTTTCTTTCAATTGTTTTTTTTAACCTTGCACATCTTAAAAACCTTTTGAGATGCAGGCCATTGCTGTGCTCACAATTATTCTGGGATATTTCCTGATTATCCTTTTCATCTCATACCTGACCGGTAGAAAAGCAAATAATGAAGCTTTTTTTCTTGGTAACAGGAAATCTCCATGGTACATTGTGGCATACGGAATGATCGGCGCATCCTTATCCGGGGTGACTTTTATTTCCATTCCCGGTTGGGTGGGGGACATCCAGTTTTCCTACATGCAGATGGTCCTCGGATATTTACTGGGGTATTTCCTGATAGCCAACATATTATTGCCGTTGTATTACAGGTTGAACCTGACATCCATTTATACTTACCTGGAGGGGAGGTTTGGATTCTGGTCGTACAAAACCGGAGCTTCCTTCTTTCTATTGTCGCGAATGATAGGAGCTTCTTTTAGATTATTCCTCGTCGCCAGTGTGTTGCACCTGAGCATTTTCAGCCAATGGGGAATCCCGTTCTGGATCAGTGTGGTCGTAACCATTCTGTTGATCTGGTTGTATACTTTCAGGGGAGGGATACGGACCATCATCTGGACCGATACTGTACAGACTACTTTTATGCTGGTGGCTGTGGTAATTACCATTGTTTTTATTGCCAGGTCGCTCGGGCTTGATTTCGGCGGGGTTGTTCATACAATCAGGGAAAGCGAATATTCAAGGGTGTTTTTCTTTGACGAATGGCGTGACAGCAGGCATTTTCTGAAGCAGTTTTTCTCCGGGGCATTTATTGCCGTGGTAATGACCGGGCTCGACCAGGACATGATGCAGAAAAACCTGTCGTGCCGCAACCTGAAAGAGGCCAAAAAGAATATGTACTGGATGAGCATTTCACTGGTTCCGGTAAATATTATTTTTCTGGCCCTTGGTGCCTTGTTGTTTATTTTTGCCGGGACTAAAGGGATTGCGCTTCCGGAGCAATCCGATGACCTTTTTCCCCTGATTGCGACCCAGGGTCATTTATGGCCTGTTGTTACAATATTTTTTATCATTGGGTTGGTCGCTGCGGCCTATTCCAGTGCGGATAGTGCACTAACCTCACTGACCACTTCTTTTACTGTGGATATTATTAATCCGAAAGGAAAGTCGGAGGACGAGATTGCATCCATCAGGAAGCGGGTGCATGTTTTGATTTCGGTTGCATTGCTTTTCATGATCCTGTTGTTCAGGGTCATCAATGACCGGTCTGTGATCGATGCTGTGTTTACCGTTGCCGGCTATACCTACGGACCCTTGCTCGGATTATACAGTTTCGGATTATTTACCAGGTATGCAGTACGCGACAAATGGGTTCCGGTGGTGGCTGTATTGTCGCCGGTTATTTGCTATATAATAAGTACCCACTCAGAACAATGGCTGAATGGGTACAAATTTGGATTTGAGCTATTGATATTGAACGGTCTCCTGACCTTTTTCGGCCTCTGGATGATCCGGAAGCGAGTCTAATTTACATTGATGTCATTCCGAACTTGTTTCGGAATCTACTGATATTCAATGACACTAGTTCTTCCCTGCCGAATAGATTTCTTTAACAATCGGGTCATATTTATCATACAGGACCTTACGCTTAAGTTTAAGAGTAGGTGACATTTCCCCCGTTTGAGGTGACCACTCTTCCTCCACAAGTCTGATCCGTTTGACTTTTTCGTGCTCCCCGAGTTTTAGATTTACCTCGTCAACTTCTTTCCGGAACCTTTCCTGCACTTCTTTCAGTCCGATCAGTTCTTTGTTGTCGCGGTATTTGATGTCGTGCCTGGATGCCCATTCATGCAGGAATGGGAAATTGGGCGAGATGAGCGCACTGGCAAATTTTTCATTTTCGCCAATGACCATGGTCTGCTCAATAAAGAATGATTCTTTCAGTTTTAATTCGATTACCTGCGGGGCGATGTATTTTCCACTCGATAATTTGAATATCTCTTTCTTCCTGTCGGTTATTTTAAGGTATTTGCCATCAACCAGTACACCAATATCCCCGGTATGGAACCATCCATCCTTATCAATAACCTCGGCTGTGAGTTCCGGTTGTTTATAATAACCAAGCATAACATTCGGACCCTTACAAAGAATTTCCCCGTCCTCGGCAATTTTTACCTCGACTCCATCTATTACCGGGCCGACGGTCCCGAACATCATCTCGTTTTTCACCTCGTCGCTTACTGCAATAACAGGTGATGTTTCGGTTAATCCATATCCTTCCAGGACCCTGATATCTGCAGCCCAGAATACCCTGGCCAATCTTTCTGCTAAGGATGCACTCCCTGAAACGATGATCTCAATATTACCGCCGAGCGCTTCTTTCCATTTGGAAAATATTAGTTTTCTGGCCAGCTTGAGTTTTCTGTTGTAAAATGCACCGTTTTTATTATCGAACTCAAATCTCAGCCCGAGATTGACTGCCCAGAAAAAGATACTCTTCTTAATACCCTTGAGGTCCTTGCCTTTTCCAATTATTTTGTCATAAACACGTTCCAGGAGCCTGGGTACGGAAGAAAAAATATGTGGTTTTATTTCCCTGGCATTTTCTGCAATGGTACCCATATTCTCAGCGTAGTAAATACTGATGCCTTTATACTGGAAATGGTAATTCAGCATGCGTTCATACACATGGCTTAGTGGCAGGAATGATAGGGACCTGTGCCGGTGGTCCATTGTATGTACTCCTACAGTTGCTTTAATATTGGATATCAGGTTGTTATGTGACAGCATTACCCCTTTGGGAAATCCTGTTGTTCCGGATGTGTATATAAGGGTGACCAGGTCATCCGGTTTGATCGAAGCTTTGATTTCCTCCAGTTTATCTTTAACCTCTTCAGCCTTTTGCCTGCCCAATTCCAATAATTCCTTCCAGTTCTTTTTACCCTCAATTTCATTGTAGGTAAAGATGTCATTTACTGAATTGATCTTTTCACAGATGGGATTGATTTTGTCAAATAGCGCCTGGTCAGATACCACCACCATGGTTGGTTCTGCATGGTTCAGTATATAATCATATTCCTCGGCACTTATTGTCGGATAGATCGGCAGATGGATCATCCCTGCCTGGGTAATGGCCATGTCCATAAAATTCCATTCGGGACGGCTGTTGGAAATTGTGGCCACAACCTCCCCTTTTTTCAGCCCGTACGCAACCAGGCCATAACTTAGATGGGTGGCAATGTCGACGTATTGTTCAGATGAGTATTTCACCCAGACGCCCTGTTCTTTTCCTGCAAGAACATCATCCTTGATGAATTTTTCTTTATAGAGATTGAGGATGTCAAAAGTTCTGGTAATTTCCATGTGTATAGGTTTAATGGTTTATCCAAATATAGTGATTTATTTAAATCGAAAGTTTTCAGGGTTCTGATTACAAATACTTTTAACTTTGCGAATCATTTAAAAGTTGAAGTATGAAAAATCAGATTATTGCTTTAGTAGTGGTTGCTTTACTTGGTATGTCATTCAGGTCAGACAAACCAGCCTACAGGATATTTAATTCAGATGGTAAGGAAGTGAAATACGAAAAAATGATGAAGGACCTGGCAGAAGCCGATGTAGTTTGTTTTGGTGAACGGCACAACGATCCGATTATTCACTGGTTGCAGTACGAGGTGTCGGCTGACCTGTTCGGGGTGAAACAGCAGGACCTTGTCCTGGGAGCTGAGATGTATGAATCGGACAACCAGATGATCCTGGATGAATATTTTGAAGGCCTGATCACAGATAAGAAATTCGAGGATGAGGCGAAGCTGTGGGATAATTACCAGACAGATTACAAGCCTGTGCTTGAATTTGCCAGGGAAAACGGCCTTCGTTTTGTGGCCACCAATATCCCGCGCAGGTATGCAAACCTTGTCTACAGCAAAGGATTTGAAGGGCTTGAGGAACTATCTGATGAAGCCAAAGCATATATTGCACCGTTACCTGTTGATTATGATCCTGAACTTCCGGGGTATCAAGCCATGCTGCAGATGAGTGCGATGGGGGGCGGACACGGTGGAACTAACGAGAACCTCCCCAAATCACAGGCCATAAAAGATGCAACCATGGCCCATTTCATTCTTCAAAACTGGTCGTCAGGAAAGTTGTTCATTCACTTCAACGGGTCATATCATTCAGATAACTTTGAGGGGATTGTATGGTATTTGAAAAACAGTAAACCGGAATTGAAAGTAAAGACCATTACAGCGGAATACCAGGAGGACCTTGAAAGTATGAATGAGGAGTTTGCCGGTACAGCTGACTATATTGTGATAATTCCGGAAAGTATGACCAAGACTTATTAAGAAGGGTCTGAGGATTTAAGGGGTTGAGGGGCTAAGTGGTGTGTGGGAATTGAGGGTTGGGAGTCGTCCTATGTAAAGAATCGCTCATAACCCTGCACTCACTACCCAATTCCCCACTTAAATCCTTAAATCCTTAAACCCTCAGATCCTCTATTCTTTAAGTTTTTTCTTTAACAGCTCAACGGCCACTTTTAAGGCTTTGCCTATACCCTCAGGCTCCTTTCCCCCGGCAGTGGCAAAAAAGGCCTGTCCTCCTCCTCCTCCTTTGATCTCCGGTGCAGCAGCTTTAATAAACTCATTGGCATTCAGCCCGAGATCTTTTACCAGATTATCTGAGATCATTACCGAGAGGTGAGCCTTGCCACTGATATTCGATCCAACAATGCAGAAGAGGTTGTCTACCTGATCCCTCAATTCATAAACCAGGTTCCTTATGTTTTCGGGAGACTTTAGCTGGATCTCCTCAGCGAGTACATTGATCTCACCAATTTGCCGGATTTTTGTCTTCATATGATTGAGGGCCACAGCGCGCATCTCATGCTGAAAGCCTTCAAAATCCTTTTTCATTTGCTGGTTTTCATCCATCATTTTTTCGAGCGCACCAACCACTTCATGGGTTTTAAACAATTCAGTAATTTTTCTTACAAGGTTCGAAGATGTTCTGATGAATTCTTCGGCTTCCTTACCTGTCCTGGCTTCAATACGCCTGATGCCTGCAGCTACCGCACTTTCCCTGATTATCTTAAAAAATCCGATGTCACCCGTTCTGGTCACATGTGTGCCACCGCATAATTCAATCGAATCGCCAAATTTTACTGTACGTACACGGTCTCCGTATTTCTCACCGAAAAAAGCCAGGGCTCCCTTTTTCATCGCTTCATCCATGGTGATTGAACGTTCTTCTTCAATGGGGTTGTTCCGTCGGATGTTCTCATTTACCAGCATTTCAATCTCATCCAGTTCTTCCTGGGTTACTTTCTGGAAATGGCTGAAATCGAATCTCAGGTATTCAGGGTGAACTAACGATCCTTTTTGTTCCACATGCGATCCCAGGACCTCCCTGAGTGCTGCATGCATCAGATGTGTGGCAGTATGGTTCAGGGCTATGGATTTACGCATACTTTCATCCACCACGGCTTTGAATTTACCCGATGGATCAGATGGAAGCTTTGTGGTAATATGGATGACCAGGTTATTTTCTTTCCGGGTATCCACAATGGATATTTTTTCGCCTTTGTTTTCGATATATCCCATGTCGCCCACCTGTCCGCCGCTCTCTGCATAGAATGGAGTTTTATCAAAGACCAGATGATATAGCAGGGAATCTTTTTTTTCTACCGGCCTGTACCTGGTAATCCTGACTGTGTCGACCAACTTTTCATATCCTGTAAATTCAGTGTTTTCTGCCGGAATTAATTCCACCCAGTCGGCTGTCTTCACCACGGCAGCATCTTTCGACCTGTTTTTCTGCTGCTTCATTTCCTCTTCAAATCCTTTACGGTCGACTGTTAAACCTTTTTCTCTTGCAATCAGTTCAGTAAGATCGAGTGGAAAACCATAAGTGTCATACAGGATAAAAGCTGATTTTCCCGGGATGGTTTTGGTCCCGTCACTGACCGCCTGATCCATATGTTGCCCGAGCAGCCTGATTCCGGTTTCAAGGGTCCTGAGGAAAGATACCTCCTCTTCCTTTATGACTTTTTGTATGAGTTTTGATTGTGACAGGATCTCCGGGAAAGCACTTTTCATGACATCAGCCAGGGTAGGGATGAGCTTGTGCATAAAAGGTTCTGACTGTCCCAGAAAATTATATCCATACCTTACTGCTCTCCTTAATATGCGACGGATCACGTAGCCGGCTTTGTTATTCGAAGGTATCTGGCCATCTGTGATGGAAAATGCAATGGCACGTATATGGTCGGCTATAACCCGCATAGCCACATCGGCCTCATGTGATACCCCGTATTTATGCCCGGTAAGCTTTGCCAGGGTTTGGATCAGGGGTTGAAAAATATCTGTATCGTAATTTGACGATTTATCCTGGAGTACCATGCACAGCCGTTCGAACCCCAGGCCGGTATCCACATGTTTTTTAGGTAAACTTTCCAGCATTCCATCCGCTTTCCTGTTATACTGGATGAAAACCAGGTTCCACAACTCAATGACATCAGGATTGTCGGCGTTAACCAATTGATTACCAGGAGTTATAGATCTTTCCGAATCGGGTCGTAAATCGATGTGAACCTCCGAACAGGGTCCACAGGGTCCGGTTTCTCCCATTTCCCAGAAATTATCTTTTTTCGATCCCTTTAATATTCTTTCTTCCGGGATATGTTTTTTCCAGTAATCATAAGCCTCTTTATCCCATTCAAGGGATGTGGCAGGATCTCCTTCGAAAACCGTTGCATATAATCTGTCTCCTTCAATATTCAACATGTCAACAAGGAATTCCCATGCGTAATCGATAGCTTCTTCCTTAAAATAATCACCGAACGACCAGTTGCCAAGCATTTCAAACATGGTATGGTGATAGGTGTCCAGTCCAACCTCTTCCAGGTCATTGTGTTTTCCAGACACCCTCAAACACTTTTGAGTATTGGCAACACGCTTGTTATCAGCTTGTTGGTTTTCGAGAAAAACATCTTTGAACTGATTCATTCCCGCATTGGTAAACATTAGTGTGGGATCATTCTTAACTACCATGGGAGCGGATGGAACGATGTGATGCTGCTTTGATTGAAAAAAATCCAGAAATGCCTGCCTGATCTCCTTCGATGTCATAAATAACGGATTATTTTAAGTCGTGAATCGTGAGTCGAGGGTATTGAGTTGCGGGGTACGAGTTACGAGTTGCGGGTTGCGAGGTTGGAAGTATATTATTTCTTTGACTCGTTGACTTGCAGACTCTTCCAATGCCTACTGACTACTGACTACTGACTACTGTTTTTAAAGCGTTTGTAAAATTAGTTTTTTTTAATCAGATTAGGCGGAATGAAACAGTATTTTTATCTTCACCTCAGTATTCCCCGGGATATTTGTCTATGGTGTCAGAGTTTGTTGATAATAAGTAATTTGTAAGATTTAATTTATTTTTATACTTTAGGGGGTTGTTAACATTGAATTTATATGGCCAAGGTTAAGTACAGATATAATCCTGAGTCGCTGAGTTATGATAAGATCAAGAAGCCTTTCTGGACGAAATTGCTGATCTTATTATCATACTTTTCGGTAATTCTTGTCATTGCCA
>JADHVS010000207.1 GCA_016783865.1 Bacteroidales bacterium | reverse complement strand
CAAATTGAATACATTGCTCGAGATAAACCGGCAGCAGCAAAAAAGTTCAAGTCTGACTTACTAAAAAGAATCAGGGAGATTCCTGAAATGCCTTTTGTTAACAGGAAATCAATCTTCTTTGATCGTGAAGATATTAGAAATTTAATTTTCAAAGGATATATAATTGTCTATAAAGTGGATGATAAAAAAGGAATTATCACAGTATTCGGATTTACGAAATACAAAGAGAATCCATTCGATAAGAAATAATCATCTACGGTAAGCTATATATTTACTCATTCCGAATCTTGGCGCTATTCTGTTCCGTGTTTTGGCAGAATACCACTTCACCCTGAATTTAATCAATCATAATTGATTTAAACTTCTATCTACTAGCCATATCAAATCCAAATCCCTCAAAAATGGTTCGGAAAAAAGTCCGGTTGGGGGTACAATAAAAAGGTATAATCTTAATAACTTTTTATTCCTTTATCAGAAGGTCTGATGTAAATCAACATCAGATCTTTTATTTTATAAATACTTCAACATGTCTGCAAGTTGAAGAAAGTAATCATTAGACCAAATTTCAAGGGACTTTTCGTCTTTAATAAAGGGGGCAACATCCCTTTTGACCAAATCTATGTCAGTTGAATTAAGTCGGGTTTTTAATTTATCTATAAAATCCTCCTTGCTCATTTCAAAACCATTTAACTGCCTGGTGCGCACCTGTAAGTGATTAAAGCCGAGTGGTATCTGGTTTCTTATATACCACTCGAAATCATACCAATCACGGCCTTTTACCCTTGTTTTCCAATTCCGGAATAATAATGCATGCATCTTTCCAGCAAACATATCGGGCAATACAAAACAGCGAGTCATGAATGAGAATGGTTGCAGCAAAAGTTTTTGCTCAGTAAGGAATTCAAGAGGAGGGTTTGTATCAACCTCTATCTTCACCTTAATTGTCCGCTCCGTTTGAAAAGCAAGGTTATATATTTCAGTATCATCTTTTAAAAAAGCAGATTCAACATTACCAGAAAAACTCTTTTCTTTTTTGTTAATCACCACCTCTCTTCCTAAAGCCCTAAATTCTGCTATTATTGCCGGGAAATATTCTTTAAGGTTAAATGAATCGGCTTTTGCCACAAGCGAGAAATCCAAATCCTCAGAGAACCTTGGCATAGAGTGAAATATTCGCAGACAAGTACCTCCATAAAAAGCGGCTTTTTCAAAAAATCCATTGCGGTAAAGTCCTGCAAGAGTTATTTCCTGCATCACTTCGTGAATTGCATTTCGTCTGTCATTTTCAGTCCTTATCTCATAACGCGACATCATCTGTTCAAATACACTCATCTTTGCAGAATTTTTATAAGATTATTCAAATCATTTCTTTTTTTACCTACCTCAGCACATTGCCCAAATATCCTGGTATCCATCTTATAAAAAGCTTCCATATCGAGTCGGATATCCTCTTCAAGATATGATAACAGAGATTTGATAAATCTGGGCCTTACTTCAGGCGTATATGCAATAAGGTCACACAGGGCCTTCTCTGGAGATGCAATCAGGAATGAATGATCATCACCGATTTTCTGATTTATTCCAATCGGATAATAATCTTCACTGCAATTGATGTATTCAAACCTCGAAATGGAATTTTCAAAAACTCTGGACCTTTTTGCTGCCATTGATCTTACTACGTGAATACTCTCAGGTATCAATCCATAATATCTCAAGGCACTTTCCATCGAAACATAAGAAGGGCCATATAGGTGATTCGCAATTAGTTCTGTTGATAAAAGTTTCCCCGACTCATTAGGCGATACTACATATAAACCTCTTTTTAATCTAATAAGTTTCCCTTCAATTTCAAGATTGGCAATCTTATTTCTAGGAGACCTATATCCACTGAAAAGCGAACCCAGTAGCGCATAATCAATAGGGATAATTCCAAGTTGTTTTAGGTTTTCCATTATAGGTATTCATCAAATGAATTACAAATATAGTGAATATTTGCATACTTATTCTTATTTTATTCAACTATATGTGCATATTTTAACTAAATGGTATATCTTCCATATCAGTTCTAAATCCCTCAAAAAAGGTTCGGAAAAAAGTCCGGTTGGGGGTACAATGTAAATAAATGGATTGTCTTTATTGAGACACCCATTTTTTTTATAATTTAAAAGCCTGAAAAATACTAAACCCAATATTATGAACCAACATCTGTCCCGCCGGCGATTTATCCGGCAATCTGCTGCAGCTGCTGCTGCCGTCACCATTATTCCAAGTCACCTTATCGGTTGTAAAGGTGTAAAACCGAGCGATAAGATCAGGCTGGGATTTATCGGTACAGGTAAACTGATGAGCGATCTTTTCAGGGAATTTGCCAAACTGGAGGATGTGATCATCCTGGCAGGATGTGACATCGACAGCAAAAAGCTGGCAAGATTTAAAGATAATGTAAAACAATTTTACGCCGGGTTAGAAGAACCTAAGGATGTTGAAATTGATACTTACCACAACTATGAAGAATTGATTGCCCGGGAAGATATAGATGCCGTTGTGATTGCCACACCCGATCACTGGCATGCCATCCCTTCCATAGCAGCGATGAAGGCGGGGAAAGATGTCTATTGTGAGAAACCCCTGGCCCATACAGTCTTTGAAGGAAGGGCCATGGTCAATGCCGCCAGGAAATATGAAAGAGTATTGCAAACCGGATCCATGCAGAGGTCGTGGGCAGATTTTCGCAAAGCCTGCGAACTGGTAGTCAATGGATATGTGGGAGATATTTCCAAGGTCCTTGTTAACGTTGGAGATCCTGCCAAAGCATGTGATCTTCCTGGTGAACCTGTACCCGATTACCTTGATTGGGATCGTTGGGTTGGACCCGCTCAGATGCGTCCATACAGCCCGGTCTTAGCCCCTCCCATTGAAGATGATGGATGGCCAAGGTGGCGCGATTACAGGGAATTCGGCGGAGGGATTATTGCCGACTGGGGAGCCCATATGTTCGACATTGCACAGTGGGGATTAGGAATGGATAACAGCGGACCGGTTAAGCTGATCCCGCCTGAAAGTCCTGACGCTGTGCGCGGACTCACCATGTTCTATGATAATGGTATCGAAATGGTTCACGAAGATTTTGGACGTGGCTGGGCTGTACGATTCATAGGTTCCGAAGGATCACTGGATGTTAGCCGTGAATTCCTGGATTCAAAACCAGAGACCATTGCTCTCCAGAAGATTAAAGATTACGATCAACGCCTGTATCTAAGTGAAAATCATTATGCTAACTGGATCAATTGCATCAAGACGAGGGAAAAGCCGGTAGCTGACGTCGAAATCGGACACCGGTCTGCCTCGGTGTGCAACATTGCCAACATTGCATACTGGCTGAGAAGGCCGCTCGAATGGGATCCTGTGAATGAATTATTCAATGATGACGAAGCCAATAAACTGTTAACTAAAGAATACAGGGAACCATTTACCCTTTAATTCATTTAGAAGAATTTACCAATCCGGGCTTTCAGATTTAAGGTAGTCCTTAATTATATTGAAAACGCATTGTTTAACGTTGAGTTATTCAATGCGTTTTTGCACTAAAATATTAACTTTGCACCTTTGCAGGGAAGTCTCTCCCATTCGGCGGCTCATTTTATAGTATATTATGGAAAGGAACAGCGACAAGCAGATGCAATTCGACCAGCACTACCTGGAGATGGCCAGGATCTGGTCTAAAAATTCATATTGTATACGTCGAAAAGTAGGGGCTTTGCTGGTAAAGGACCGGATGATAATCTCCGACGGTTACAACGGGACTCCATCCGGATTTGAAAATGAATGTGAGGATGAAAACAATGATACCAAACCTTACGTTTTACATGCTGAGGCCAATGCCATAACAAAAGTTGCTAAATCGGGAAACAGCAGCCAGGGATCAACACTTTATATTACTGCATCTCCATGCCTGGAGTGCGCCAAATTAATAATTCAGGCAGGGATCATCCGGGTTGTATATTCGGATAGTTACAGGAAATCAGAAGGAATTGATTTATTGCAGAGGGCCAATATAGAAATTGTGCAAATTAATAATGGGAATGATGAAGGAAGTCAATAAAAGAAGGATCACTTTCTTACCCCTGGTACTCGCCATATTTCTTGTTGGGGGTATGTTGCTGGGTAATATGTTAAGCCGGTTATCAAGTACTGACCGTTTTCAGGTTTACCCAAAAAACAGCAAAATAAGCAATGTAATCGACTATATTTCAGCGGAATATGTAGATTCAATCGACATAAATTCACTCATTGATCACACCATCCCGGACATACTGAAACAACTCGACCCGCATTCCATTTATATTCCTGCCGTTGACCTTCAGGAATTCAATGAACCCCTCGAAGGTAATTTCAGTGGTATTGGGGTCCAGTTCAATATGCAGGAAGATACGGTAGCCATTGTTACTACAATCCAAAACGGACCATCTGAAAAAGCAGGCATCCTGGCTGGTGACCGGATTGTAAGGGTCGATGACTCGCTGGTGGCAGGTGTGAAAATGCCTAGTGATGATATTGTGAAAATGCTGAAAGGCAAGAAGGGAACCCAGGTTGATATTTCCATTGCCCGGCGCGGTGTAGATGATCTTATTGACTTTGTCATAACACGTGATAATATCCCACTATATAGTGTGGATGTCCATTATATGATCACCGACGATATTGGATATATCAAGATCAGTAATTTTTCAAGAACTACATACCAGGAATTTATGGATGCAGTTAATGCCCTGAATGAGCAGGGGCTTAAAAAGCTGATCCTTGATCTTCGCAACAATGGAGGAGGTTACCTGGATGCAGCCACTCAGATCACGGATGAATTCCTGGAAAAAGGAAAGCTTATTGTTTATACTGAGGGACGTGCCCAACCCAGAAGAGATGCATTTGCAACTGCGAAGGGTGAGTTGATTGATAAGGATATTGTTGTGCTGATCGATGAGTCTTCTGCTTCTGCAAGTGAAATACTGGCAGGTGCCATTCAGGATAATGACAGGGGGACCATTGTAGGCAGGAGATCTTTCGGGAAAGGATTGGTACAGGAACAAACCACATTCTCCGATGGGTCTGCAATCAGGCTGACAATTGCGCGCTACTACACTCCTACCGGCCGTTGTATTCAGCGACCGTATGACAATGGAATGGAAGAATACTACCATGATCTGCAAACCCGGTTTGGAAGGGGGGAGCTGGTTGAACAGGACAGCATCAGGTTTGCTGATACACTTCAGTATACTACCCCGGGCGGAAGGATAGTTTATGGTGGTGGCGGCATTATGCCCGATGTATTTGTTCCCTATGATACTACCTTGTTCACACCCTATTTTATCAATGTACGCAACAGGGGATTTATATACCGGTTCGCCTTTAAATATACCGATGCACACAGGGATGAGCTCCAGGCCTTTGACAATCACAGGGATATTTCTGAATTTCTTGATAAGCAAAAGCTTCTTGCCCAATTTGCAGATTTTGCAGAAGAGATGGGTATTAAGCGGGACCTGGAGGATATGATTATCTCAGAAAAACTCATTATTACACAGTTGAAAGCCTACATTGCAAGGAATGTAATCGATAATCCGGGCTTCTACCCAATTATCCAGGATGTAGACCCAACCCTTCAGAAAGGAATTGAAATTCTCTCTCAATTGCCGTCAGCCCTTGCTGACAGTTAATATGATTTCTTATTTTCTGCTCACTGATCACCGTTCACTGTTCACCGGAAGTTAAACCTTTCCATGATTGCACTGTCTAACCTTTTGAAACAACGTTAAACATTTAAAATTGCATATCATGAAAAGGGAAAAAGTAATACTATTATTAGCAACAACATTTATGCTTACCACCATAAGTCTAAGTGCACAGCGCGGACCTGGATATGGACAGGGAACTCCTGAAGGAAACCATATGTTGAAAGGAATACCTGATCTGTCAGAGGATCAAATGGACCAGATAAAAGATCTGCATACAGCTCATTTAAAAGATATTAAACCCCTCAAGAATGATGTTAAGATCAATAATGCCATCCTTGATGCATTGCAAACAGAGGATGAGCCCGATCTGGGGAAGATCAATGAACTGATTGAAGAAAATGGCAAACTGCTGACAGACATACGGAAAAAACAGGTAGCCCATAAAATGGAGATCAGGAGCTTATTAACTGACGATCAAAAAGTATTTTTTGATAATAAAATGCAAAGAATGAGAATAGCTTCAAAAGCTAAATTTCAGGGAGGAAGAATGGGAGCTCATCCCGGGATGGGTTATCACCGCGGAAACTGGTAATTCTAAATTCTAGTCATTCGTAATTTTAGTCATTTCTTACTGTAGTCCCATCTCAAAAGCAACCCTGACAAGTGTTGCTGAATTCTTGGCCTTAAACTTGGCAAGCAGCTTTTTCCGGTGGGTATCAACAGTATGCTGACTTATATTCAGCTCTTCAGCAATTTCCTTATTCGTGTACCCTTTAATAATTAGCTTGAGGATCTCGCGCTGGCGATCGGTTAACTCAACCGCCTGGTATTGTTTCCTGACTTCCAAATTCTGATCAAGTAAATTTTTCAAGCTTATCTCAGAATCAATCTCATTGGTCAGATCGGTGATCATCATTACCACCAGGTCGGGCTTTTTCTTTTTGTTGTACTCAATGACAATTGCATTAAGAAAAAGCCACAGATCGCGGCCGTCTTTATCCTGCCTGTGATGAATTGTCCTGAATGGTTCTGCAGGATGCTCAAGGAAAAATTCATACCCTTTTTTGAACTGTTCAATATCGTCCTTTACGAGGAAAGAATTAAACGTGCTGGTAGTTTCATCTATGTCATGATCAGCCAGGTACTCCTTAAGCCAATTTTTGTACCTATTGTTTACCCAGATAAGATCAACATCTTTCTTACTCTTATACCTGAAAATAAAAATGGCTGAATGGATCTGGTTAATGGCTTTGGTCAACAGGGTATATTGCTGTATGAATTCGTGAAAATACTCCCTGTTCATCACATCTTTGTAGGACGGGATATTTTCGCTGAGTCCCTTTTTTAAGGCCTGCTTTATTCCCTTTAAAGAAGTCCCTGAGTCACCTCCATCATCAATTGTCAAATCCCTCTCATCAAAGCTGTGCGAACTATCCATTGGTGCGTTTTGTAAGATAACAATAGCGCTTAAAAGTAATTAAAAAATCACCTTTTAGGGGTATTGTTTAATATATATAATGAAACTAAATTACGCGATTAACAATTCCTGTAGAAATAATAAATAATTCAAATGAATACCAAAAAATCCTTATTACTTGTTACCCTTTTGTTCACGGTTGTGATACTTCATGCACAAAGGTTCAGTTATGTTAACAATTTAACCTTCCCTCAGGGGGTATCAGCTACGACCATACCTATCTTTGATGCCGATAACGATGGTGACCTTGATGTACTATATTCAGTCAGATTTGAAGCACTTGCTCCCCTCATGTTTATGAATAATGGAGATGGTTCTTTTGAAATGAATCCCATCAG
>JADHVS010000206.1 GCA_016783865.1 Bacteroidales bacterium | reverse complement strand
GATCAGGAGGAGCTACCTGGGTAGATCTACATCCGCTTAACATGAGAACCACGAAAAGGAGAAGTATATTTTTGCCGGACATATTGCTATTTATTCTTTGATTCATCCCATTGCATTTTGTTTATATATTCTGATCCGGTTCCAGCAAATTTAAAAAATCAACAGGTATTATATTCTTAAAAGTTGATGATTTGTATGGTGCGATTCTTCTATCAGGATTAGGCCGTTCACTGAGAAGACAACAATAGAAATGGTCCTGCAGAGGAATATCAACACTTTATGAACATTAGGGTAAATATAAAGTATGATTCCTTAAATTTATCGTTATCAAATCTGTGACCGAAATCCATAAAAATATGAAAAACATACCTATCCTTCATGTAACGGAAAATACCCTTGCCGAAGCCTATGAGGCAGCACTGGTCAGTCTCTATACCCATGGTACAAGATTTAAAACCCAGTATGATAAAAAGGAAGATCCTCCGAGCATTGACTGTACAATGAATATAACTATCCTGGAACCAGAGCAGGATCCAATGATACATCAGGCCTTCCCGGGAGGAATTGACGACCTGAAAGAGTATGTGCTTGAATTAAAAGGATTTAAGGATCATTGGGTCAAGAATATGAACGACCCGGATGATACCCGCTGGGAGTACACCTATCATGGAAGATTAATCAATTACGGTTCATGGAAGGAAGTTCAGAAAGATAAGGAACAGCAGGCCAGGATAGATGCTGGAGGATTCCGGATTGATCAGATTGAACATGTGATCTCGAAACTGGTTGAACAACCATTTACCCGGCAAGCCCAGATGATCACCTGGATGCCAAATATTGACCTGGAAGTCTATGATCCTCCTTGCCTCCAGTCATTATGGTACCGTATCATGGAGGATGATGGAGTATGGTGGCTGAACTGTAATATAAGGTTCAGAAGCAATGACGCCTGGGGAGCGAATTTTATGAATATGTTCGGATTCATCCGGTTTAACCGGGAAGTGATCGCCGATGAAGTCGCAAAACGGTCAGGAAAAGAAGTTAAACTGGGACGGCTGAACTGGCATGCCGATTCGTATCATATCTATGGAAGGGATATACGGCAGGCAAAAGAGATGCTGTTCGACCGGATAGAAGCAATGCCGTTCGAAAACCGCATCTTTAATTTTAACGACGACTTTATCAGGCAGATGTATAACGATGCAGAACCACGAATATTAGATAAAATCAAAAGATACGATGAGTCACACTAAAAAATCACACCCACACATCCCGTCACTCTTCACTCCTCACTTACCCAAAGGGCCAATTCACATCGTCTGTTCTGGCCACCTGGCCAGTAGAGGCACCCGGACACCTCCTTCAAACAGGTCCCGTTTAATACCTCTTAACTCACCATTGTGCTGCAGATCACTGTGCCTGAATCCGCCGTTATCGCTGGTAAACAGGATTAATGTATTATTATTAATGCCAAGGTCGTTAAGTTTTGCAAGAAGTTCCCCGATATAGCTATCCAGCCTGCTGATCATAGCTGCATATCGCTGGTCGTTCAAGTTCCAGGTACTGTCGGCATACACACCGAGATCAGGGATTTCAAGGTGCTCGCCGTCAAGGGCTTCCCCGTTATCATGAGGCATCGTTACAGCGAGGTAAAGAAAAAAGGGATTCTCCTTATGCTGGTCGATGAAAGCCATGGCTTTCTCTTTGATCAGGTCGTTTGAATAGTCAACCTTTTTTATAGCATAACTGCCAAGACCGCGTGTCCAGCTTTCTTGAGGATCATAAACCACTTCGTTATCAAGCATTACCTTTTCCCCATTGTGAAAGAGATATTCCGGGTATGAATTGTGGGCGTGGACCTGGCAGTAGTAGCCAAAAAACTGGTCAAATCCCTGATTTTGCGGATCACCAGGGGTATTCTCAACACCCAGTCCCCATTTACCAAACAGGCCGGTGGCATATCCTGCCTCTTTTAATAATTCAGCTACAGTAACTGTTTCATCCGGAATGGAAAACTGTCCATATGGGTCTGCCTCCTTGTTCCCACGTACAGCTGCATGACCAGTATGCATGCCTGTCATCAGTACACACCTGGAAGGAGCACAAACCGATGTGCCTGCATAGTGATCTGTAAAACGCATCCCTTCAGCAGCCAGCAGGTCGAGATTAGGTGTAGAGATTTTCGCAGATCCATAACACCCCGCATCCGCATACCCCATGTCATCCGCCATAATGTAAATGATATTAGGTTTTGTCGGTTCCTTAACCGATTCCTTACATGCCCAAAACATTATGAAAAATAGAATTAAAAATATATGTAAATGTTTCATAATTAGTGATTTGTGTGTATTCAATGGGTTACCAATTTCAGATGAAAACCAATAATAGCTGGCCCCATCAAACCTCCAATTTTATTATCATAAAAATAATACTAATTTTATTCGCTTTCAGGAAAATAAGAAACTGATATTGCTTTAATAATTATACCGTAATGAAAATAATTGTTGTTATTCCCTGCTTTGTAGTGTTATCTGCATTTACATCTTCCGGCTACCAGGTGGATGCGGCTGTACTCGGGAAGAGAATGGAGAACCTGGTAATTCACGATGAAGACATCCCCTCGCTTCATTTCTCAAATGGACAACAATTATCTTAACATAAAAAAGATCCTGGCCTATTCTTCGGGAATGCTGGGATGGTCCATACTGATCACCATCAATTCAGTGATGCTGATCTATTTTTATTTACCTCCGGAAGGTTCGGGGATGGAACCCCTGATACCGCAAATAACCCTTTTGAAAATATTCTCTGTGCTGGCCCTTATTGCGGCTGGTGGGAGATTATTCGATGCCGTATCAGATCCCTGGATCGCATGGATTAGCGATAAGTCAAAATTAACGAGGGGCAGGAGACTTCCCTTTATGAGATTTGCCTGGCTTCCGGCTTTTGTCTGTTGTTTCATAGTATTCGTTCCAGCCCGGCTCTCTGAAAGCCATCTGAATATCATCACGCTCATTTTGTCGCTTGTGTTTTTTTACTTATTCCTGACGATCTATAATATTCCCTATAATGCCCTGATGCCTGAACTGGCTCAAACATCGCGTGACAAGATTAAGCTGTCGACATGGCTGTCCCTGGCCTATGTTGGTGGACTCATTCTGGCTGCCCAGACTCCGCTGCTGGCCGATCTTATAGAGCACCTTTTTGATCTCCCTGGCAGAGCCAGAGCTTTTCAGATTGCAATTATGATCATGTGTGCCATTGCCGGAATATTTTTGATGATCCCTGCCTATGCCATTGATGAGAAAAAGTTCCGAACTGGAAAACCGGCTGAGATCACCTTCAGGAAATCACTTACCGTAACCCTGAAGAACCGGAATTTCAGGTTATTCCTGGTTGCAGATTTTGCCTATTTCATGGCCGTGGCCATCATTTCCGGGGGCATGTTGTATTACCTGAAAGTATTGCTGGGCCTTGATGAAGCCATGAGTAGTACAGTATTCGGTGCGATGATCATTGTATCCGTACTATTTTATCCCCTGGTGATGTATATATCCAAATATGTCCAGAAGAAATACCTTATGTCTTTTGGATTGGTTTTTATGGGTGTGGTTTTTCTGGCAATTTATTTTCTTGGAAAACTACCCATGTCACCAACACTGCAAATCTACCTTTTTGCATTGCTGGCTTCAATCCCTGTTGCCCTGCTGGGAATCATCCCATATGCCGTCATTGCTGAAATTGCCCAGCTAGATGGACTGGTAACCAGCCAGAATAAGGAAGGTATGTACTTCGCCGTAAGGAATTTCTTCTATAAGCTGGGCATGACGGCCGGGATAATGATATTTACTATTCTTACTCTCTGGGGAAAAGATCCCGGTGATGACCTGGGCATCCGCCTGAACGGTATCTTTGGATTTGTTCTCTGCGTAGTTGCGGGATTGGTCTTTTTACTCTACCGGGAACGGGATGTCGTTAATGGAATCGAAGAACATAGATCGGTGATCGGTGATCGGTGATCGGTGAACCGGAAAAACGCTGAACGCTGAACGCCTCACTCCTCAGGTATCTTACTGATCCTTATAAGCGCCTTCTCCAGCGGTTCATCCGGTCTTATAAAGTTGTAGTCTTCCCAGAAGGTTTCTTCAGTACCTCCAACCATATCTATAAATGGATTCTGTATGTTAATGGTCTCCCTGAGTCTGAATTTATCAATATTAGCAATATCTGTTTCAGTAACAGCCATCTCTGACTTTGTATGAAACAAGGTTCCAAACAGCTGATCCTTACTCCTGATCCTGAATTCATTGTCAAACCATATATACGCCAGATGGTATCTTCCATCCTCCTCTTTGTACCTGACATAGAAATTAGCAGAGAGGGGTTTAACTTCCAGGTGCCGGGGTTTACTCACGACCATTTCAGGTGTTAATTGCTCGATCGTTTTCTGATCCATCTCAAATTCAGCTGCCCTGATGGCCAGTGAACCCATGTCGATATACAGTTCTCCATTGAAATGCGGAGGCTCAGTGGTTTCTTTTTGGGTAAATCCTATGATATATGTCTGATGGTTCTCGTCCACCGTGATCTCCTTTAACTCATAATTATAATTATGAAAAGATTCCTCTTTCAGGAATTCAGGCCTGTTCCTTACAATATCGATTGAAAGGCTTGTCTCCAATCCGGCCTTTAAAGTAAGAGTGATAAAATCTGTCCGCAAAAGGTCAACATTCGATCTGCCCTTTAAAATCTTAACCTGCTCATATCTGAACGGATCATCCAGACCTGTCCTGTATATGCCAAGAATGGCTTCCGATATAATGATGAAGCGGTTGTTCTTCCTGACAGTTTCCCGGTAAAAACATGTTTGAGCGAAAGGATCAAGCAAATAGTTTTCATTGAGTTTTCTTACAGCAGATCTTAACAGGAGCACAGGGTCGGTTTGTCTTATTATAACCTCCTGTATATCGATGTAATCAGGTTCCAGCAGGATAGTTGTATCCCTGTTTGCTGCCCGATCGATTAAAATCTTTTTCGGCCGGAAACCAAGGCTGGCAATTACAAGGGAATCGTTAAGGTATTTATCTGAAAAGTTAAAAATAAACTCTCCGTCAAGGTTCGATATCGTACCCAGCCGTGTGCCGGCGATAGAAAGTGTGGCAAAGGGTATTGGATCATCCGATGCGGCATCTCTTATTTTGCCGGTAATGCGCGACACCATGGAATCCTCAGGAAGTGTAAATTCAGAAACCGGGTCACCTATCCGGGAATTATATATGACAATCTGATTACCAATTAACTTAAATGTAATTTCGGGATCATCAATAATATCATGTAACACTTCTGAGAGGATCCTGTTTGTATTTAAACAATTAACCTCTTTAACTACTTCTATTTCAGCCGGATTATAGGAAAAGAAATAATCTGTATGGCCCTCAATAAGGATCAATGCCTGGTCGAGGGTAAGGGTAGTGTCGGGAAGGGGAATGACCTGCTGAAGGACATTGTCCTGCGCAGAAATGAAACCTGAAACAGTTACCACCCATAATACAAATAAATACCTCAAAAAAGATTTTGTATTCGATTGTATTATGTTGTTTGAGCCCATACTCTCACCATAGAAATGAAAGTATTAAGATATGAAGATTTTCAATTAAGTAGGCAGCAGGGCTCACGCCCTGCACCTCTTACACCACCGTACGTACGGTTCCGTATACGGCGGTTCCTAAAATTAATAATTCATCATCGTTTGACAATAACATCGAGCAAAGAAACGAGTCCGAGATTGTAAAAGTAAGTCTTCGGGAAAGCAAAATTCATATGTTGCGAACCCGAGTTCCACCATTTACCCCTGCCATTATAAGCGCATTGCATAGCGTGGTCAAAATCCAATCCAAGGCTAACAAAACGCTTGAAGCGGGTGCGGGGCTTCTTCCATTGGCACCAGATTATCAGGCGTAACCTCCGGCGTATCCAACAATCCAGTTCATCGGCAAAAATCTTAACTTTACAGAGTCTGTAATAGTTAATCCATCCTCTGAGGAAAGGATTAAGGTGATTGATAATGAACCGGTGAAGGTTCATACCTCTGCCCTTTCTGAAGAGGAGTTTTGCCTTTTTGCGGAACCTCTGCTGGATTTCCTTTGGTACCCTTAGCCTGACTTCTTTGTCTGAAGTAAATCCATAACCCAAAAATGTAAGCCTGTGACCTTTGGTAATCTTGCTTTTCGATTGATTAATCCTAAGTTTCAACTTTCTTTCGATAAAGCCGATTACCGAGTCATAGACTCTTTGGGCTGCTTTCTCGCTTTTGACAAAGATGACAAAGTCATCCGCGTAGCGGCAGAAGCTATGTCCGCGTTTCTCCAGTTCCTGATCCAACTCATTAAGAAGTATATTGGACAGTAATGGTGATAGAGGGCTGCCCTGTGGCGTTCCTTTCGTTCGTGGACTACTCACTCCGCCCTGCATAATGCCTGCGCGAAGGTAAAGATCAATGAGTTTTAATACTCGTTTGTCCTTGACCTTTCTTTTAATCTTTGCCATCAACACATCATGGTTTACTTCATCAAAGAATCTGCTTAAATCCACATCCACTACCCATCGTTTTCCTTCCCGCTGATAACTCTGGGCTTGAAGAACAGCTTGTTCCGGACTCTTGCCTTTACGGTATCCAAAACTGCTGGAGGAAAAATCCGGGTCGAACAGTGGATTCAAAACCTGGTGTATCGCTTGCTGGATCATGCGGTCGACAACCGTTGGAATACCTAATCCCCGTTTCCCTCCTCCCGGCTTTTCGATCTCTGCCAGGCGAACTGGCTGGGGGTGGTAACTACCGTCCAGCAAACTCTCCGAAAGCTTCTCTAGATTGCGTTGCAGCCATTCCGGTAGTTCTTTGGTAGTCATATTGTCTACCCCGGGGTTACCCGCATTTGCAATCACTCGTTTACAGGCTTTTATCATATTACGCCTGTCGACAATCTGCTCCATTAGATCGTCTCCTGATGGAACAAGATTGGCAGAAGTCCACAACTGACTTGATACACTCATACCATACCTCCCGCTTTCCGAGCAGTATCTCCGGTGTGAGCATCAGCTATCCCAAACTGATTTACCGTCTCTCTTTTCATATTGCAACTCCTGTGTCTTGTCCTTAATTCTAAGTTCTGCCCTTCATCACTTGTCACATGTGACTACTATGGCGTCGGCTGACTTCTTTAAACCCTTCTCAACACCTCTTGATGCTGATAGTACGAGACAGGCTTAAAGACCTCCCCGGGTAATGCGCTGACACCTTCACACTTATACCTGCCGCATCTACTTAAAAACCTCCTGTGTAAGTATTGGGCTTCGATGACTTTAGACATCTTACCCGGTTCCCAAGCCTCTTATACGGTTCCTGTTCGTCAGGTCAGTGTTTTGCCTCCAGCTTCCTTCAGACATCCCCTCACGAGTTTGCCCTTGCCTTCGGCTAATGCTTCCCCTTACCGGGTGCATAGAGGACTTTCACCTCCAAGTATCAGCGCCCTGCCGGGCGCACTAAAAAAA
>JADHVS010000205.1 GCA_016783865.1 Bacteroidales bacterium | reverse complement strand
TATTGAAATGAGAATGCGGAAAGTCAGGGGATATAAAAAACTGAATAAATTGAGAACGGCAATGCATAAAGAACTTAAATTAAATCAATCTCAAATCTCATGAGTCTCCCTGTTTCAACTAACTTTGAAACATGCCCACTATAAAATAACGGTTATTAACTCTTATATTTAACTATCTTTTAATAAATACTGTGGTTGGAGTAATAATGGCCAAGGGAGTTTTGACAACAAAGATTGGTTCCATATATGATGACATTCCTGAAGAGAAATACCATTTTCCAAAAACTTATTTAAATCAACTAAAACAAATGGTAGATGACTGGATCATATATTATGAACCCAGTAAAACCGGTATTGGTATTCATGGTAAAGGGCGGCAAGTTTATTATGCTCTTGCGCGAGTCAACTCGATAACCGAAGAACCTAATAAGTCTAACTACTTTTATGCATGGATAAGTGATTTCTTAGTGTTTGCCAATCCAGTACCATTATTTTCCCATAAAGGACTTTTAGAATCGTTTTTACAGAAACCTGGTGGTTCTTTAAATCAGGGGGCAATACAACGGTCTGTGAGATTAATCCCTGATAATGAATTTGAAATGATTGTGAGACTAGGTTTTACATCTCTACCTTTGTTACGCAATTATAAAATCGCTGAACCAGAAGCTGAATATAAAAGAGATTTCATAACGTCCATTATTTCACGACCTGCGCGCGATATCACATTTAAAACTAAAGTGCGTGAAATCTATAATAACACCTGTGCTGTGACTGGTTTACAATTATTTAATGGCGGAGGGAGACCGGAAGTTGAAGCAGCTCACATAAAACCTGTTGGTTCTGGTCATAATGGTCCTGATTCAATTCGAAATGGAATTGCGTTATCGCGAACTGTCCATTGGTTGTTCGATCGCGGGATAATATCACTTTCAAATGAATATGAAATAATGGTAGCAAGTAAATCTGACTTAGAACAGGTGAAACATATCGTTATTCCAGGCAAACAGATCGATCTTCCTAAAGAATTACGATTTGCACCACACCCCAATTTTCTTGAATATCATCGCGAAAATATATTTAAAGAGTGATCACTAATAGATATTTAGGCAAAATCTATTTCTTCCCCGCCATGAAACCGTCCACCAGTTTCATAAAATCGCCCCGGTAACTGGCGCCCACCGGCAGACTGTCTTCTCGGATGCGGACACGGTTAGCCTCGATTGAATCAATATGGGCAATATTGACTATATATGATTTATGAATCCGCGGGAAACGCTCCGGGGCCAGCAAATCCTCCATTTTCTTGAGTGACATGTAAGTAACAAGGGCTTTGCGGGCGGTCACCACCCGCACGTAGTCGCCCACCGCTTCCAAGTAGAGAATATCCCGCAGGTCCACCCGCACCATTTTTTTATCCTCTTTGACAAAGATAAACTGGTCCCCGGTCTTAGCCGATTCAGAAAGCTTGACGATGGTTTCCGTCGGTTGGGGCGTTAGGCGGGCGCGGGCCTTTTCCAGCGCCCGCAGAAAGCGCTCCAGGGCGAATGGTTTGTGGAGGTAATCAATCACATCCAGGTCGAAACCATCGATAGCATGTTCCCGATAAGCAGTGGTTATAATCACCAGCGGTGGATTATTGAGCGTCCTGAGAAAATTGAGCCCACTGAGCTTAGGCATGTTAATGTCCAGAAAAATCAGATCGGGTTGGTGATTATGTAGAGCTTCCAGGGCTTCGAAAGCGTTCTTGCATTCGGCCAGGATGGTGACACTGGGTACATCTTCGAGGTATTTCCTCACGACCCGACGGGCGGGCATTTCATCGTCAACGATGATACAGGTCAGGTTGGCGGCAGAAGACATCGGAAATCACCTCAAGTCAATTCTTAAATTCACCCGGAATTTACCATCTTTATCAACAATCTCCATTTCATGCTTACCGGGATAAATCAATTCCAGGCGTTTACGGACATTCTCCAAACCAATGCCGCCGGGCACATCTTCCTGCCCGGCAATCGGTTCATCAAACAGATTTTCAATTACCATTTCCAGAATATCGTTCTCGGAAACACTCAGGTCCATATTGATATATGGTGATCCTTCCCGGATATTGACCCCGTATTTGAAAGCATTTTCCAGTAATGGAATAAACAGGAGGGGGGCTACCTCGTGCCCGTTTTCCGGGATGGTTATATTCAGGCTGATTTTTACGCTTTCGTCAATGCGAACCTTTTCCAGCGCCATGAAATTTTTAATGAATTCAATTTCTTTGGATAGCGGAACCCTGGCATCCTGACATTCATAAATCATATAATTCATCAGACCGGATAATTTCAGAATCATCTCCGGGGTTTGTTCCGATTTAAATAAACTGTGTGAATAAATATTGTTCAGGGTATTGAAGAGAAAATGGGGATTAATCTGGGCTTTCAGTGAGTCCAGTTCCGTCTGCAGTTTGCTGCTTTCCAGGTCCTTGACCCGCAGAGCGATTTCATTGAGCCGTGCCGATTCCTTGATATAATGCAGGAAAGAGGTGACGGCAACAAAAAAGAACTGAACCATCATATACATAAAGACAAAAAATTCTATTCCTTTATTTATCCGGTGTCGTCTGGCACCTTTAAATAATGGTGGGTCCGGCAGAAACACCTCGATGATAAAATTAATCATGATTGATATTAGCAGCGTCGCTGCCAGCAGCATAATGGTGTATTGCAAATATTTTTTCTGATCAATATAGCGGGGAATTAAAATTCTAAGATTTAGATAAACCGCCATCACTAATCCAGACAGGTGAACTAACTCAAACAAGGCAACCGTCAACCCCTCGCCTTCGCTGATGCCTCGTGACATATGAAAAGAAGAAAACAGAGTCATGTACGCCAACCAAAACAATAGATGCTGAACCCAGCGCTTTTCAAATAATCCCTTGACCGGGAAACTGGTATTTACCGTCCCGCCCATCTTAAGAACTTGTATTTGCTTTGAAAAACATAGTGGAAACTATCACCGTGACAATAATCTTTCCCGCAATTTTAGAGATTCGGGGACACGCCAGCGATGAACAGGTCCTTTTACAGGATGAACGGCCAATATGCTGCTTATCTTGCTTTTACCCACGTTTATTGCTCACAGCCCACGTTCGTCTAATTGTTTTTCGTCCTTAAAGGGGAACCGGATAATATCCGCCTGCATTCAATGCTGATTAATTAACATTTGAGGATTAACGATGAATCAATCATTAAAAAGAATTATTACCGCTTCCGGAGTATTAACCATCGCTTTAATTATAACTGTTCTGTTAATTGCCTCCCGGAAGGCGCCGCAGAGAAAACCAAATTTTGACACCCGGCCTACAATCAGCACGATTGAGGTAAATAATGATAATATTCAATTACAGGTAGCCGTTATCGGTAAACTGACAGCTCGGGAACATGTTCAGATTTCCGCTGAAGTCAGTGGTGTTCTGGAAGCAACACCAAAGTCGTTTCTGGAAGGCGCCACCTACCGGCAGGGTGAACCAATGTTGCAAATTCGTTCGGAGGAAGCCGAGCTGGGGTTGATGGCCCAGCGTAGCATCCTGCTAATGAAAATTGCTCAACTTTTACCAGACCTGAAATTCGATCACCCAGAAAATTATGCCCTCTGGGAAGAATACCTGAATCAATATCAAATTGACCGACCCGTTGAACCGCTACCGGAACACAGCAGGGATCGGGAAAAATTATTCGTGGCCGGCCGGGGAATCTATCAGAATTATTATGAGATTAAGGTTCAGGAAACCCGCCTGAGCAAATACACTTTATACGCACCATTTGACGGAATCGTAATCCAGAGCAATATTAAACCAGGGACGCTGGTAATGAATGGTCAGAAGCTGGGTGAATTTATCAACACCGATTTCTACGATCTGGAAACACAGGTTTCGGTTGAGGAAATCGGGTATGTTGCCCTTGGTGACCAGGTTGACCTTTATGATGGTAATAGGGCCACCGAATGGACCGGCACCGTAACCAGAATCGGCAACAGCCTGGATCCGGCATCGCAAATGGTAAACATATATATAACCGTGGCCGGGACCGATTTAAAAGCAGGCCAGTATTTGCAGGGCTCAATTAATACATCAACGGTCGTACTGGCAGTTGAAATACCTCGTAAAATTATTACCAATGCCAACTCGGTTTTAATAGTGGCTGACGATATAATTCACGAACGGTCGGTAAATATAATCGCTGTGCGCGGCAATATTGCCTTTGTGACCGGTTTGGAAAATGGAATGAACCTTTCTACCAAAACTCAAAATTTGTATGATGGTCTTCAAGTTAAAACGCTATAATTCTCAGTAGATATACTTTACTGGTCACAGGAAATTAAATGAAACGATTGATCGAATATTTTATCAAGTACCCGACGGCAGGTAACGTTGTTATTCTGCTGATTGTAGTGCTGGGTTATTTCGGATTTACCAGTTTGCGCTCAACAATGATGCCCCAGGTCGATCCGGGCGTAATTTTGATATCTGCCGTGTACCCCGGTGCATCTCCCCAGGAGATCGAGGAGGGAGTGGTCCTTAAAATCGAGGATAATCTGAAAGGTATCACCGGGATAAAAAAGATCAGCTCCCGATCCCGCGAAAACATCGGTAACATCACAGTGGAAATTATCAGTGGTTTCGATTCCGATGTTGTACTGCAGGATGTAAAAAACGCCATTGATGGGGTCAGTTCATTTCCCGCTGGAATGGAACCACCTAATGTGAGCAAGTGGGAATTTCGCTCTAAAGCCGTCGACTTCATGATCAGTGGCAACGTCGACCTGAAGATTCTGAAAGTAAAGGCCCGTGAAATTGAAGACGATCTGCGGGCAATTGATGGAATCTCAAAAACGGTCATCAGCGGTTTCCCGGATGAAGAAATCGAGATCGCTTTTCGTGAGGCGGACTTACTAACCTACAATCTGACTTTTAACGAGGCCGTGGCGGCTATCAAATCCGCCAACATCGATCTTACCGGGGGCATCATTCGCGGGGCAGATGAGGAATTATTTATCCGCACAACCCAGAAAAAATTCTATGCCGCTGACTTGCAGAACATTGTTTTGCGCACTTCCCAATCCGGCGCAATTGTTCGCCTCAGCGATATTGCCAATGTCCGCGATAAATGGTCCGATGAGCCAGACCGCGTTTATGTGGATGGCAGTCCGGCGGTGGTGATAACCGTTCAGTACACAGCCACGGAAGATATAATTTATATCGCTCAAACGATCGAAGAATATGTGACGCACTTCAATCAACAGAATGGGGCTATCCAGGCATCGATCATCATAAATAATTCTATTGGTATTAAAACCATGCAGGATATCCTGCTGAGTAATGGCATTCTCGGATTCATCATGGTAATGGTCTTCCTCTCGGTCTTTTTAAACATACGGATGTCATTCTGGGTAGCAATCGCTATTCCTCTGTCATTCATGGGGATGTTTGGTCTGGCCGCAGTTTACGGTTTGACTCTCAACCGCATATCATTATTCGGGATGATCCTGGTGGTGGGGATTCTGGTGGACGACGGAATTGTAATCGGGGAAAATATTTTTCAACATTTCGAACGGGGCAAGAAACCCGTCCGGGCGGCCATCGATGGCGCCCTGGAAGTTTTACCGGCAGTTTTTTCCGCGGTACTGACGACCATCGTAGCATTCTCCGCTCTGCTGATGGTGGAGGGCATGATCGGACAGATGTTCAAGGAAATGGCTTTCGTGGTCATCGCTGCCCTGGCGGTATCGCTAGTGGAAGGCGCTCTAATCCTACCGGCGCACATAGCTCATTCCGCCGCCCTTAAAGCCGATCGTAAATCTTCACGAATGGAAAAATATGTTACCAAGCTTACGGCCAGCTTCCGGGATCGATTATATGCCCCGCTATTAAAACGGGCTCTGAGAAACAAGTTGCTGGCACTGTTGACCGTGACCGGCCTTTTCATCATCACCATCGGTGGAATGAAGGGCGGTGTAATTCAGGTGGGGTCCAGCGGGTTTGAGAATAATAATTATACCTCCGTTAAACTGGAAATGCCCGCGGGCACACCGGAAAGTTTCACTGTGGCGGCTTTAGATAAAATCGAGCAATCGGCTCGCTTTGTCGCCAATAAATACAAAGAAAAAGAAGGCAAAGAAGTCGTCACCAGTATCGTCAAGCAGATTACCTCCGCCTGTACGGGTGAAATATATGTTAATCTGATCGATACAAAAGATAGGTCCTTTGCTTCTACAGATTTCTCGAATGCCATGCGGAAAAAAACGGGCACAATTGCGGATGCGGAGCGGATCAATTATGTGGAAGAAAGCCATTACGGAAAACCAGTGTCTGTTTCCCTGTTAAGCAACAACCTGGAAGATATAAACGGGGCAGTGACTGATTTAAAAAATGAATTAAAACAATTATCCGATCTCAAAAATGTTATTGATAACAATCAGGTAGGCATGCGGGAGATTAAGATTACTTTGAAAGACAAAGCTTTTTTACTGGGTCTCGACCTCCAGACAGTAATGAGCCAAGTGCGTAGCG
Source organism: Bacteroidales bacterium (assembly GCA_016783865.1). The sequence goes on along the minus strand of JADHVS010000205.1, from coordinate 996 downwards.
GTTTCTTTGGGGCAGAAGTCCAGCGGATAAATCGTGGCCTGGATGAAATTAAGATCTGGGTGCGCTATAACCTTGAGGATCGTTCCTCAATTGGCAGTCTGGAAAATATGCGTATCCGAACCACCCAGGGTCTGTCTGTCCCCTTGAAAGGTATTGCCTATCTTGAGTTTGAGCGTTCGGTTACGACGATCAATCACATTAACGGCCGTCGTGAAGTTACGGTAGAGGCGGACGCCCTCAATAAATCGGTTAATATCAATGAAATCAAGAATGAGATTGAACAGAAAATACTACCAAAGATTGAATCTAAGTATCCCGGGATGCAATATTATTTTGGCGGACGCAAGGAACGGATGCGGGAAACACAGCAATCCATGCTGGCAATCATCCCACCAGTTATGATAGTTCTTTTTGCGATCATTGCCTTCACTTTTCGCTCATTTGTTCAAGCTTTTCTAATCCTGGGCTTGTTGCCACTGGGATTGATCGGCATCGGGTGGGGTCACGCCATTCATGGACAGGCTATTGATATGCCGTCCTATTTCGGGGTCATTGCTCTACTGGGAATAATGGTGAACGATTCAATTGTTCTGATCAATACCCTGAACCGAAAATTGCGCGAGAAAGTAAAATTTATGGAAGCCGTATTTCAGGCTGGTGTTTCCCGTTTCCGTCCGATTGTCCTGACTTCACTTACCACAATGGCGGGCCTGTTCCCACTAATCCTGGCCAATGATCCCAACGCTCAGCATACTGTTCCCATGGCGATTTCTGTGGCTTATGGCGTGCTGGTGGCTACTTTTATTACATTGCTGGTACTGCCGGTTCTACTGGTATTAATCAATAGTCTTAACCGGCAAATAGTAAAATTCAGAACCGGGATTCTACCAACCCGGGAATCCGTCGAGCGGGCTGTTAAAGAACAATCTTTTGAACAATTAATCTGATTTTCAAGGTATTACAATGAAGACATCGTTAACCACAGTCTACCTGTCT
>JADHVS010000204.1 GCA_016783865.1 Bacteroidales bacterium | reverse complement strand
CTCTGCAAGGCGCCCTATGTGGCTGCCAAAAATGTCTTCTTCCCGGAAGATAAAGAAATAGAAGCCGTTGAATATTATCTTGAACATTTTGTCTGGGGAGGACTGCAACGAACAGATCAGGATGATCCCTATCCCTATGGAATTTATGGCACTCCCAACTGGATGGTAAACCGCGACACACTGGCCAGGGCAGGGGTGAAGAACAGGAACCTGGATAAAATGAATATCTGGAGATCATATGATTATCCGCACATGTTTATGCTCTATTTTCACATGTACCAGATTGCAAGCATGTATCCGGAAAAGGTGAAATACCTCGACGCGGAAGGTTATCTTGAAAGGGCATACCAGACAGCCAGGGCTTATTTTATCTATCCATATGAGGTCCTCCCGTGGTATGAAACTTATAAGATTGGCTGTTATAACGAACTGGTTATCCTCGATCTCATCCGGGAGCTTGATAAACACAAACGATTCGATGAGGCTGAGTTTCTCAGGAAGGAATGGGAAACGAAGGTAAAGTATTTTGTATATGATGATCCCTATCCATATGGTTCGGAATACAGTATCGACAGGACGGCTTTCGAATCGAGTTATGCACTGGCCAAATATGGCACCATGAATGAGATGGAGCCCGATTCCAATCTTTGGTGGGATAAGCGATTAGAGAAGTGGTATTCTCATCCCGAGGTGAGCAAGAAGAAATCATACGAATTCCTTGAACGCCAGCATTATGCCGGATTATCGGTCAGGGGGTGGCTGGAAACCAAATATTTCCTGCTCGGTTCAGACTGGTCCGTCAGTTCTGATCAACATTGCCTCAGCTATATGGCGAAAATGGGAGGTTGGTCTATTTTGGATTACGGGATGGTATTTGCAGATGATCCATCCGATTGGCTGCAGTTGGGATATGCTTCCTATCTGAGCTCCTGGAGCCTGATGAATACCGGGACAGAAGAATCGGATTACGGTTATTGGTTCCCGGGAAAAGAAAACGATGGTGCAACCGGATGGGCCTTTATGCCCTCAAAATTTGGCAGGGCCTGGATCAGGAAAAATGTACCCAGGGGCGCATGGCATTACGACGGTGAAGCAGATCTCGGATATGGAGCAGGAATAAGGACGGCGATTACAATACTCACAAATGATCCGTTGTTTGGCTGGATTGCCTATGGAGGAAAACTGAACATGGCCGGTGAAGAGTTTTGGATATACCCAAAGGATGGCTTACGGTCACGCTTTGCGGTCATTACAGAAAACAAACGTATTCATTTTGAATTATCCCGTGACGGTTTTATCGGGAATGAGCCGATCCATTTATCGGGTGACCTGGGTATGGTCAGCGGCGTGATCGAAAACAGATCACACAATGATCACGTAGCAGAACTGATGTTTATCCAGGGAGAGCCCACTCGAATTTTCCTCGACGGGAAAGAGATTGATATTAAGAAATCCGGAGAGGTATTTAGTGCATTGCTCAGGATTTCAAAAGACAAACACAATTTGGAAATTATATTTTAATAATTCATTGATTATGGCATCTGCAAGGAGATTACTTTTTTTTGTTGTATCCATCCTTCTGATCTGTTCGTGCATATCTGAGCATGAATCTCAAAAAACCAATGTCCTCTTTATTTCTATTGATGACATGAACGACTGGGGCGGATGTATGGGTGGCAGGGATGGTGTGCTTACACCAAACCTTGACAAGCTTGCTGCACGATCCACCCTGTTTTACAATGCCCATTGTGTTGCCCCGGCTTGCTGTCCTTCCAGAACCAGTGTAATGACAGGCGTCAGACCGGGCACATCAGGGATATATAACAACCAGCACCTGTGGAGAGAATCACCAGTACTGGCCAATGCCATAACTATTCCTGAGTTTTTCAGAGAGCAGGGCTATGCAGTAAAGGGAGGAGGAAAAATATTTCATGCCTTATCCTGGGTCCGGACAGGGTATGGAGTCGATCAGAACGATCCGGATATCTGGGATGAGTATTTTCCATCAAAAGAGAGGTCCATGCCCGAAAGTATCTGGCCGGAATCATACATTGTTGACAGCGCAGGTACAGTTACATGGGAACCGGTAGTAGCTGCTGGAACGGAAAACAGACCGGCATGTTTCTTTGATTGGGGACCGCTGGGAAGTAATGAGGAAATGCCTGATTATAAGGTGGTTGAGTGGGCTGTTGAGGAATTGAGCAAGGATCATGACAAACCATTGTTCCTGGCAGTTGGTATATTTCGCCCGCATATCCCCTGGTTTGTAGCGGAGGAATATTTTAAACCGTATCCACTTGACGAACTGGTATTACCTGAAATTTTAGAGAATGACCTGGATGATGTCTCATCTGTCACTGAGAATTGGGTACGTCGTAGCTGGCAGGAATGGTTGCTGGAGCAGGGGAAATGGGAGGAGGCAGTGCAGGCCTACCAAGCCAGCATGACCTTTTCTGACGCTATGCTGGGCAGGCTTTTACGGGGACTTGAAGAAAGTGGCCAGGCGGAAAATACTATTATTGTCCTCTGGTCTGACCATGGCATGCACATCGGAGAAAAAGAACACTGGGAAAAATTTACACTATGGGAGGAGTCTACCCGTGTACCTTTAATAATTGCAGTTCCGGGAATCACTCCCGAAGACGGCGCCGTTTGTCACGAAGCAGTCAGCCTGCTTGATGTTTTTCCGACATTGGTTGAGTTAATGAATTCGGAGCCCTGGGATCAACTTGAAGGGATCAGCCTTTTACCTTTATTGAAGGATCCGGATGCCGACCGTCTTGAACCTGCCGTTACAACTTATGGTGAGAACAATCATGCTGTGCGGACAGAGCGATGGAGGTATATCCATTATCATAACAGTGATGAGGAACTGTATGATCACGATACTGATCCGGACGAATATTACAAACTGTCAGGAAAAGAGGAGCACCGGAATCTTATGGATTCCCTTTCATACTGGCTCCCAAAAGTTAATGTTGCAGAATAATCTTCAGTACTTGCGATTGAATCCTGCGAGCGCATAGGCTTCAACGAAATCAGGAACTCGTTTCCCCGCCGCTTGTGGAGAGGAGCTTCAATGTTAACCGACGATTGGATCCTGTTCAGTCCATGTGGGATTAACTTTATCTAACCACCTGATTGTCTTGTTCCTGGTTGATCATTAATCCTTTCCCTCCACCAACCATTTACTTTCAGGCATACTTTTATTCCATTCCAAAAAAAAATGGCCAGATTTTTCCAGTTCAGTTTGAAGACTAATCCAGTTTCATAATGTTTTTCTCTCCAGGGCATTGTTATTACCAGTGTCCGGAAGGCCAAATAAAACTTCATCAATCAATATGTTGACAGAATTGCACGACTCAGGAAGGATTTGGAGCAGTATTCTGTATATCAGTTCTTGGAAAAATACCCTGCAAGAGATCTTAAATATTCCACATTTCTGTCAGCAAAGATTTCTGCATATTCTTTAATAATGATATACTTATTTTCGTATTTTTACTTCGATCCTAAATTAATAATTAAGTGCTGGAAGCAAAAAATGAACATATCCTGATTAAGAATTTAATGAAGGGAGATGCTACTGCCTTTGATGAAATTTATGAAAGATATCATCTAAGAGTCTATTCTTTTTCATTAAGAAATTTAAAAAGAAGGGAAGATGCCGAAGGGGTAGTACAGGAGGTGTTTTTTAACCTTTGGAAAGACAGGAAAAAATTAAAGGAAATTAAGGATTTAGATGCATGGATTTTTACAGTATGCTTCAATTTAATCCGTAAGCACTTCAGAAAAATATCGAGGGAGCAGAAATATCTTACTCAACTTGGAAATACCAAAGACATGGAGGATATTAATACCATTTCAGAAATTGAATATAATGACCTCCTTGTTGAAGCTGAAAAAATCATCGATCATTTACCACCTCGTCAAAAACACATTTTTCTATTGAGTAAAAGGACAGGATTATCAAATAGCGAAATATCCCAGAAATTGAACATTTCAAAAAAGACTGTTGAAAACCATCTTTCGAGCGCAAAAACATTCCTTAAAAAAGCTTTTATTGATGAAAGCTTACTTTCTATTCTATTTCTTCTGGTTCTTCATCAAATAGTCTGTTTATAGTCACTCAATTCAGGTTTTTGCAATAATGCTAATTTAGAATGTATATGTATTAGTAATTCATTTGGGAGTTATTGCTCATAACGGGTACATAATATTATAGAGCAGATCTTTTCAAAGGTAATTTTAGGTTTAGTTTTGGTTGGGGAAATGATGGTTAGTAGTTAGGGAAAGGATGAACTTGGAAGTACTTAATTGTACTTCCTTTGTTCATCCAAAATTTTGTAAATTAGTATCAAAAAGAAGAGGATGAAGATTGATTTTCAATTAATTAATAGGTATTTAGGTGGAGATGAAATAGAGGGGGACAGAGATCAAATAATTTATTGGTTTTCAAGCCTTGAGGCCGAAAAAGACTTGCGAAAGCATTATCATCATTATTGGAGAGATTTTCTACAAGTGCAGGATTTGAACGGATATGACGGATCTATTGTTCTGGGAAGGATATATCGTGAGATAAAACTTGAAGAATCCAGATTGTTGGCACGCAAAAAGCCAATAAGAAAGATTATTAATATAGTTACAAAAATTGCTGCTGTTCTATTTATTCCAGTCCTTGTCTTTTTGTATGTTTATAAAGATAATTTTATTCCATCAGGAGGTGAAGTAGCCTTTTCAGAGATATACTCTCCGCCTGGAACCCGCACCATGTTTTATCTTCCTGACGGTTCATCTGGCTGGCTAAATGGAGGTTCTTCACTGGAATTTCCTGCAGAATTCAAAGGGAAATCAAGAGAGATTATGCTTCAGGGTGAAGCTTATTTTGAGGTAGCATCTGATCGCAAGGCATTTGTTGTTAATGGTCCTGGTTTTGAGGTTGTTGCACATGGAACTGCATTCAATATTCAGGCTTACCCCGAGGAGAAAAAGGTGAGTGTTACGCTTATCAATGGTAGTGTTGAAGTTTTCGGGAAACGCAATGGAAAGGTTGACAGGTTGGGAAATCTGGGATCAGATCAGATGTGTATTTATGATGTGGAAGAGGCGACTTATAAAATTGAACCTGTTGATTCAAGGAAAATTAGTTCATGGAAAGATGGTAAGCTGGTATTCCGGAATGAACCCTTTTCAGATGTAGTCAATAAAATCAACCGCTGGTACAATGTCAATATAATAATTAAGGGCGAGAAGTTGAAGTCCCATCAATACCTGGCTACTTTTGAAGATGAAACACTTGATGAGGTTTTAAAGTTACTTAAACTTTCTGCTCCAATTGATTATAAAGAATATGGCAGGGAAATAAGGAATGACGGGACTTTTGGTAAAAGAAAAATAGAAATTTATTACAAACCATAATAAATTATGAGAATAACCTAAACCCTATGTTTAACCTTTAACTAAACCCATTATGAAACCTGATATCTGACATTAAAAAAGAGGAAAGCGTGGCCACGCTTTCCTCATGCATTTAGCAAACTACCTAATTAACTCAAGTATTAAATCGCTAAACTTTACAAAAGTATGAAAAAATCATTTGAACTTTGGGAGTATGTTTGGCAAATAAGCTCCTTAAAAATCATTAAAATCATGAGGAATATCCTGATCTTAATGTTTCTCACAGTTTTTCAGGTTTTTGCGAATGATTCCTATTCGCAGAGTACCCGATTAACTCTGGATGTAAACAATGTTTCTGTTGAGAATGTTTTAAATGCGATCGAGGACCAGAGTGAGTTTTATTTCCTGTGCAATAAAAAACTTGTTGATATCGAAAGGAAAGTTAGTATTCAGATTGAAAATCAAAATATTAACGATATTCTGGTGCAGGTTTTTGATGGTACAGATGTAGATTATATGATTATCGATCGACAGATAGTTTTGTCTCCGGGCGAGTATCTTACAGAAGCAAAATCACTGCTTCAACCCAGAACCGTTTCCGGGACAATAACAGATGAAAACGGAGATCCATTACCTGGGTTATCCGTATTTATTAAAGGAACTACACAGGGTACTGTCACAAACCTGGAAGGAGAATATACAATCCAGGTGGAGGATGAATCAGCCGTTTTGGTCTATTCCTATATAGGTTATCTAACTCAGGAAATAGAAATCGGAAATCAAACCACGATAGACATCACTATGGAACCCGATATTATCGGTATTGAAGAAGTGATTGCCGTTGGCTATGGAACCCAGAGGAGAACTGACCTGACAGGATCTATTATTTCAGTAAACTCGGAGCAGCTGGAACCAACCCTGAATACAAACCTTCTAAAGACTCTACAGGGCGGCGTTACCGGGTTGAGGATCACACAGGACAATTTTGAACCCGGGGCCAGCCAGGAGATCCGTATCCGCGGGGAGAATTCATTATCCGCAAGTAATGCTCCTTTAATCATTCTGGATGGAATACCCTATGAGGGTGACATGAATGATATTAATCCTTCGGATATTGAATCCGTCTCCATATTAAAAGATGCCTCTTCAGCTGCCATTTATGGTGCCCGGTCAGCCAATGGCGTGATCCTGGTCAATACAAAACAGGGCAGGAAAGGGAGACTGATGATAGATTTTAATTCATCTGTTGGTATCGCATCTGTTGCTAACAGGTCTATTCACCCACTGGATGGCCCCGGTTTCGTGGAATTTATCCAGGAACATATCCGGCAGGAAACAGGCGTATCAGGCAGTGATCCATTAGACTGGATGTTTGCCAATGAAAAGGCTCAATATCAAGCGGGCACAACAACAGATTGGCTGGACCTGGTCTTAAGGAGTGCCATACAGCAGGATCATGTACTCAGCATTTCTGGGGGTACAGAACAAACAAGCTATTATACCTCAGTAGGGTATCTTGATCAGCCCGGAATCGTTGAGAAAAGCGGTTTTGACAGGATAACACTGCGCTCAAATATTCGCCATAGCCTGAGCGATTGGTTATCACTGGGTTCCAATCTTCAGTACTCGGTAAGTAATCATGGAGAAGGTGGTATTGTACCAAGTGTCTCCATGGCAATTATACAGAGCCCGTATGGTAAATTCAGGGACGACAATGGAGAATACACCCATTTCCCGATGTATCCCGAGGTATATTTCTCGAGTCCGTTTGCAAATGACAATGCTACCGCGGATGACCAACGGAAACGAGCGCTCATTAACCTGTTTGCAGAAATCAAACCTACCTTCATACCCGGACTGTCCTATAAGATAAATTATGGAGCAGATTTTCAGAATAACAAGGCTGGAACATATTATCCCACAAATTCGCTTACGGGATCGCAATATGGAGGACGTGCCATTGTGAGTGAGACAGACAACTTCCACTGGACATTCGAAAATATTCTTACCTATTTAAATGATTTTGGTGATCATCATATCGGTATTACGGGTCTGTACAGCCGTGAAGCAACAAATAACGAATGGACCAATGTGGATGCCAACGGGTTTGTGAATGATGATAATTTATACCATTATATGAATTCCGCCGATACAAAGGATCTGTCCACAACCCTGGACGAGTTCAGCCTGGTATCTTTAATGGGTAGAATTAACTACGACTTTTCGAAAAAATATCTCCTTACAGTGACTGCCCGTCGTGACGGCTATTCCGGAT
>JADHVS010000035.1 GCA_016783865.1 Bacteroidales bacterium | reverse complement strand
TGATCGAACTGGATGGAAGTGAAAACAAGGCTAACCTTGGTGCAAACGCAATCCTTGGTGTGTCACTCGCTTGTGCAAAAGCAGCCGCTCTGTATACGGGTCAACCCCTGTACAGATACATTGGTGGCGCCAATGCAAATACCCTCCCCATCCCAATGATGAATATCCTTAATGGGGGTCAACATGCAGATAACAAGATAGATATTCAGGAATTTATGATTATGCCGGTAGGCGCCTCCAGGTTCTCAGAAGCAGTCAGGATGGGAGCAGAGGTATTTCATAACCTGAAATCTGTTCTTAAATCAAAAGGCCATTCTACTAATGTGGGTGATGAAGGCGGTTTCGCTCCTAACCTGGGTTCGAACGAAGAAGCCATCGAAGTGGTTATCGAAGCCATTGCAAAAGCTGGATATAAACCCGGCGTGGATATTGTAATCGCTCTCGATCCTGCAGCTTCGGAGTTTTATAACAAAGAAAAGAAGATCTATCACTTTGAATCTACTAACCGGGACCTGACTTCCAGCCAGTTGGTAGCCTACTGGAAAGAATGGACCGAAAAATATCCGATCGTGTCTATTGAAGATGGTATGGATGAAGACGACTGGGAAGGGTGGGCAGAACAGATGGCTGCAATTGGTGATAAGGTTCAGCTGGTTGGTGACGACCTTTTTGTAACCAATGTGAAAAGACTTCAGAGAGGCATCGATGAGAATGTGGCCAACTCTATCCTGATCAAGGTAAACCAGATCGGAACGCTGACCGAGACTATCAATGCTGTTCAGCTGGCTGCTCAGAATGCCATGACAACTGTCATATCGCACCGTTCAGGTGAAACTGAAGATACAACCATCGCAGACCTTGCTGTTGCATTAAATACCGGATTAATTAAAACTGGTTCCGCATCAAGATCAGACAGGATAGCAAAATATAACCAGTTATTACGAATTGAAGAATCGCTTGGCATTGCAGCCAGGTTCCCGGGTAAAGATTTTAAGTATATGAAATAGAAGCAGTTGCTAACCTTACACTAAATGGGTAATGATCATTCGGTCATTACCCATTTTATTTTGTATGTTTTATATCAACTTTTTTTTAGCAAATATTTATTAAATTAGGAGGGTTACGTCAAATTTATGAGTAAGGTTTATTTAGTCATTCAAAATTATAACTATGTCACCCCTGAAACAAAAATTAGCCGAAAAGATTGAACAGCACAGACCCCGTACCACTAAATTATTGAAGGAACATGGGGATACCGTTGTCGATCAGGTAACTATTACAAAATTAATAGGTGGTATGCGGAGTATAAAATGTCTGGTGACCGATATTTCATATCTCGATCCTGAAGAAGGGATCCGGTACCGTGGGTATACCCTGCCTGAAGTATTTGAAAAACTGCCAAAGCCTGAAGGGGCAGAAATGCCCTATGTGGAAGGATTGTTTTACTTATTGCTGACCGGTGATATCCCAACTGCCTCTGAGGTGGAAGAAGTGATCGAAGAGTTTAAAAAAAGAAGTAAACTGCCCGGGTATGTGTATGATGTGATTGATGCATTTCCGAATGACCACCATCCGATGTCGATTTTCTCGGCTGCTATCCTTTCACTGCACAAGGAGTCTGTATTTTGCCAGGATTACGACTGTGGTATATCCAAGATGAAATATTGGGATCCAATGTATGAAGATTCCTTAAACCTGTTGGCTAAATTGCCGGAGATAGGGGCATATATTTATGCCAAGCTTTATAAGGGCGGCAAAATGGCCAAACCAGACCCGAATCTTGATTTTGGGGCAAGTTTTGCACATATGATGGGCATACCTCCACCATACGATGATGTGGCCAGGATGTATTTCATTATTCATGCAGATCATGAAAGCGGCAATGTGAGTGCACATACCGGCCATCTGGCTGCAAGTGCACTATCTGATATTTACCTGTCGACCTCAGCTATGCTTAATGGACTCGCAGGACCTTTGCACGGACTTGCCAACCAGGAAGTGCTCCGATGGATACAGGATTTAAGGGAAAAAATGGAAGGTAAGATACCTTCTGAGGATGAAATGAAGAAATTTGTCTGGGATACCTTAAACTCAGGCCAGGTCATTCCAGGCTATGGACATGCAGTCCTTAGGAAAACAGATCCGAGATATAAGCTTCAGCATGAATTTGCACTGAAGCATATGCCGGATGATGAATTGTTTAAGTATGTTCAACTGCTCTACAAAGTGGTTCCTCCAATTCTCGTGGAACAGGGTAAGGCGAAGAATCCCTGGCCCAATGTGGATGCACATTCCGGTCAGATACAATGGTACTACGGATTAACCCAATATGATTTCTATACGGTGATGTTTGGCATCGGAAGAGCAATTGGGGTCAGTGCCAATATTATCTGGGACCGGGCCCTGGGGTATCCCCTCGAAAGACCAAAATCCCTGACGACTGATATGCTGGAAGGCATTGTTGAGAAACAAGAGAAATAATTCCCCTGCTTTTTCATTAAGCCTGCAGTCAGGCAACGTCATTAATATTCAGGGTCCGGCCATTCGCCGGGCCCTGTTTATTAATAAATAAATAGTAAATTTAGCCCGCCTGTATGAAGCAAAGAGTAAACATACCAGCGGGATTCCTGTTGATCATACTGATCAGCATTGGCCATTCTTCTTTTTCCCAGGTGAACAGATTAAAGACCGATTTGTTCACCATAATGGAAGACCTGACCCAAACTCATATCAACGTCGTATTTCAGGATTCCATTGGCTTTCTGTGGATCGGAACTCAGGATGGTTTGAATAAGTACGATGGGTATTCATTTAAACCCTACAGGAACCAGCCGACTGATACCAGCTCTCTTTCAAATAATTTTATTCGTGCCATAGATGAGGATCAGCAAGGAAACCTGTGGATAGCTACCAATGGTGGATTGAATTTTCTGGACAGGAAGACCGGTTTATTTAAGACCTATACCGTTTACAGCGATGACAGCACCTTTGTGAGGGATCAGAGAATATTTGCCATTCTTGCAGGACAAAATGGTCTGGTATGGTTTAAAACCGAAGAGGGATTACACAGCCTGGATCCGGAAACTGAGACCATCCGGAATTATGAGCCCTATTACGACAGGTTTACAACCTGCTCAGGTACTCCTCATTTTAATATGCTTGAAGACACGAAAGGCAGGATCTGGATAAGCACAAAGGATGGTCTTCAGGTATTCAATCCCGAAACGGAGAAATTTAAGCAGTATAAGCATGATCCGGAAGATGAATTTTCATTGAGCAGTAGTATGGTCAGGGTAATCTTCGAAGACAGTGATCAAAATATCTGGATCGGCACCAACTCCGGGTTGAATACATACCTGGCTGGATCCGATAGGTTCTTAAGAATAAAAAGCTCTGATAACCATAATATTAGAAGTCTTGTCGTCAATTGCATTTATGAAGATGCCAGGGGTATACTCTGGATCGGGACCGAAATGGGATTTTACAGATTAAAGAAGGACCATTCACATCTCGATTATCATATCAGCATCGTTGCCGATAATAAAGTGGTCCAGATCTCATCGGTTCATTCAATTATTGAAGATCATTCCAATATTATGTGGCTTGGGACATTTGAGGGACTTGTTAAATTCGACACCAAACCAAAAAAGTTCCGGGTACTGGATAAATCGCCGGAGGGTATTCCTGGTCTCTCCAGTAATATCATTTCTTCCATTTATATAGATGAGAATGGATTGGTTTGGCTAGGGACACGAGGGTTTGGTTTGAATATCGTCGATCCTGAAACCGGATCAGTTGCATATTTCTCCAAAAATAATCCCCGGTTTTCCCATCGTATCAGCAGTGATTATATTCATTCTATTTATCAGGATAATGATGGTCAGATATGGCTGGGAACTTCCAGTGGGGTTAACATATATGATAAAGTGAATCACCGGTTCCGCACATTATGTGAAGTTAATGAAAACATTTCCTGCCATATATTCAATAACAACAGTGTTTTTTCTATCCGGCAGGACAGCTATGGCAATATCTGGTTTTCGGCAGCCAGTGGTATCCATAAATACAATCTGAGGTCGCGGGAGATAAGAAGCTATTATACCATCTTTAGTTCCGGGGAATCTTTTGAAATTACCTCGGCATATCATTTGATTGAGGATCAAGACAATATGATCTGGGTGGGCACAGAAAATGGCCTTCTGAAATATAATCCTGAACTTGAGAATTTTAGTGTTTATCAGAAAAATTCCCCGGAAGGGAAAAGGGGATTGAGTAGTCAAACCGTTTATTACCTGCACAAGGATAACCAGGATATACTTTGGGCAGGGACCGCGTCAGGATTGAACAAATATCAGCCGGAAACAGAGAGTTTTGAATATTTTACCGGGTACGACGGTGCCTTTAATTACCATATCTACTCGATTCTTGAAGCCGGTGATTCAAGTTTATGGTTGAGTACCAACCGGGGCCTCGTGAGATTTAATCCTGGCAGATCAGATTTTATGTCTTTTAACCTGTCGGATGGATTGCAGAATTATGAGTTTAACATAGGATCGGCTTTTAAGACTGAAAACGGTACATTTTATTTTGGTGGGATTTCGGGTTTGAATTATTTCCATCCCGATTCGATACAGTTTAATAAGCACATTCCTAATGTATCCTTTACCAACTTTGAAATAGATATTGGCGGAACGCTGGGAAGGATAGACCTGCCGTTGGAAAAAACTGAAGCCTTCAGAGTCAACCAGGCCAATCGTGTTTTTTCCATTGCCTTCGCTGCTCTCGATTTTACAGCTCCCGAAAACAACCTTTACATGTACAGCCTGGCCAATCAGGGATCTGAGGGCCAATGGATCCGGGTTGGTAACCAGCATAGTGTCACCTTTTCAAATCTTTCCCCCGGTAAATATGTTTTGAGTGTAAAAGGATCAAACAACGACAATGTATGGAATGAAGAGGAAGTATCCATAAACATGCAGGTCTTGCCTCCTTTGTGGAAGAGTTTCAAAGCATACATTGTTTATGTAGTGGTGATCGGTTTATTGATCTTTCTCCTGATCCAGGTAAGAACAAGGAGCCTCAGAAGGTCAAATAAGATCCTCAAGGAAAAGGAATTGGCTGCAAAAGAGGTGGAGAAGCAGAGGGAAGAATTAGAAGTCAAAAATAAAAACATTACAGATAGTATTAATTATGCACAACGGATACAGGAAGCGCTGTTACCCTCCAATGAAATATTCAAAAAGATACTTCCCAATTCATTCATTCTTTATAAGCCTAAGGATATTGTAAGCGGTGATTTTTACTGGATCAATGAAGTTAGGAACAAGATCTATGTTGCCGCCGTAGATTGCACCGGTCATGGTGTTCCCGGCGCCTTTGTATCCATTATTGGATTCGAGCTGTTTCGTAAATTAACAACCAGCGAAGGAATACAGAATCCTGCGGAAATCATGAATGCCCTGAATGAGAATTTCACTGAGATATTTACGGAAGGGGACGAGGTTTATCTGAACGATGGAATGGACCTCTGCCTTTGTGTGATCGATAAAAAGGATAACTACCTGGAATACTCCGGAGCTTTCAATCCGCTCTACCTGCTTAGGGACGATACCATTATTGAGATCAAAGCCAACCGCTTCTCGGTGGGTGCTGACACCCATGTGTTTAAAATCACAAAGACCTTCAAAAGCCACAGGATATATCTTCAGAAGGATGATATCCTGTATATGTTCTCTGATGGTTATGCCGACCAGTTTGGCGGTCCGGAAGGAAAAAAATTCAAGTTCAGACGCTTCAGGCACCTCCTGCTCACCATCCATAAACTCCCCCTCGACAAACAACATGCTATCCTGGATGCCAGCATAGAAGAATGGCGGGGCGAATACGATCAGGTCGATGATATTATGGTCATTGGGATAAGAAGTGAATCGTGAGCACGTGAATCGTGAATCGGAAGAAATCAGAATTATTTAACCGATAATTTTGAGATTCTGTCATTAATAGTAATTAACTAATTAAAATTACTATTATGGATCACAGGAATCTCGATGCCTGGACAAAATCAATCACGCTTGTTAAGAAAGTATATGAACTGGCACATAGTATGCCAGATTCAGAAAAATTTGGTCTTACTAACCAGATGAAACGTGCTTCTATCTCTATTCCTTCAAATATTGCAGAGGGTGCAGCCAGGGAATCTGACCAGGAATTTATTAAATTTCTGTACTATTCTGTTGGATCAACAACAGAACTGGAAACTCAGCTGATAATAAGTGAAGAATTGGAATACCTTCAAATACCGGACGAATTGGATGAATATATCCAGGAAACGAAGCAAGTCCTATTAGGATTAATCAGGTACTTAAAATCAAAGAAAAAACCTAAATCCTAATCGATTCACGATTCACGATTCACGATTCACGTAAGAAGTTGCCTCATCTTAACAACCAACTCATCCATCTGGATTGGTTTACTGATGTAGTCGTCCATGCCTACAGCAAAGCAGGTTTCGCGGTCGCCCGACATGGCGTTGGCGGTGATGGCAAGGATGGGGGTGAAGGTGTTGGTTCCGCTTTCGATTTCCCTGATTTTCTTAGTAGCCAGGATACCATCCATCACCGGCATCTGAATATCCATCAGGATGATATCATACTTGGAGGTGCCGAACATATCCAGTGCCTCCTTACCGTTATTAGCAATGTCGATATGCTTAACCTTTTTCTCGAGGTTGAGGACCACAATTTTCTGGTTGATCAGGTTATCTTCCACAAGCAAGACACTCGCATCTGCGATATCTATTTTCCTGTCGGTCTTTAATTCTTCAAAGGTAAGCTGCGATCCCGATCCTTTCCGGATTTTAAATTTACTTTTTTCAAAAGAAAGACGCAGCATGAAACAGGTACCACTCTCATGTATTTCGATATCCAACTGCCCATCCAGCATTTCGACCAGCTTTTGGGGTATCTCAAGGTCGATGTTTTCGGGCTGAACCGGTACCTGCTTTACCTTTTTATCATCTGAAGGATCTTCTTTGGAAGAAGGAGACTGACCGGCCAGGATATTAAAAAGTAATTGAACCTCTTTATCTGTCTCTTTTTCATTAACGATCTCAATCCCGATGTTGATACGGTGATCTTCTTTCTGGTCTTTGATGATGTTCTCGATCAGGTTCAGGAACAATTGCTTAATCCGTATCGGATCCCCCAGGACCTGGTTGGTGAGGGTGTCGTCCTGCCGGATCGATATATTGAAATCAGATGTTTCCCTTTCGCCAAATAACTGCAGGATGCCCTCAATAGAAGAGATCAGATCGAATGGTATTTTTGATGTCTTTAACTCACGAATATCCACACGAGAGACTTTAACAATAGTATTCACCGCCTCCACGAGGTTATTTGCCGAGGCCAGGATGGTATCGATAAGGTCTCTCTGCTTTTCATCTATCAATGTATCTCCTACCAGGTTGCTGACCAGGGTAATATTGTTCAGTGAAGTCCGCAGCTGATGGGAAAGTTTTGAAATAAATTTATCGCGTGCTTTGGATTCTGTGTTGGCTTCTTCCAGCGCCTGATCAAGCTTTTTTATGTTTTCAATACGAAGGTATTCGAATGAATAAACCAGCATGATTATAGCTAACAGGGAAAGTGCCAGCCTGAGGCTTAGCGAGATATCATAATCAATGGCAACAAATGGCAGATCAATAAATACCAGGATAGAAACTAAAAGGAGGAATGCAAGTGAAACGATACTTCCCCTCTTTAATCCCAGCAATACCAGGCAAACAATAGGGTAACAGAAACACCATAAATAACCAAAACCGGAAGAACCACCCTGAATTATCAGGAAGATGAAAATTACCCCCAGGATACTAACTAAAAAATAGGCGGCAAATTCAATTTTATGCGACCTGATCAGGTAGATTACGTTAAAGATATCCAGTATAAAAGCAATTCCCAGAATAGAAGTCATCAGGTAATCACCCACGATAATGGATTCAACTGTAAAGAATCCCAGGAAAAACAGCCCGATAAAGCTGAATGCATTGGTCAGAATTATCCTGTTCAGCATCCATGGATCAGTTTTTTCCTGGAGCCCGAAAGAGAAAAGTCTGAATATTTTATCCTGGATTGACATCCGAGGTTGATTAATATATGTAATTTTGTATACCTGGCAATGAAAGGAATCCCTAAAGATAATTAAAAATAGTATTCTCGCCAGCATAACAAGCTGGATTGATTTTTGATAGAATCATCAGTTATGAATATGGTTTTCCTCCAATTACATAGAAGCATTATTCAATACCTGAAAGCAGTACTGGTATTCTGCCTGATGCTTTGTTTATTAGGCGTTTATGGCCTGCTTGCGCAAACTGATTCTGCAAATCTGATCCAGTATACCCCGGAATTCAGGTTTGAGGATGGCCTCTATATGACATTTGGGCAACTGAAGAACAATAATCCAATTCCAAAATCGAGGCTGATTACTGATGTCGACTATGCCGACCGGGAATTTTTTGAAACGGTGCTTAAAAACAAGAATATTTATTATTATGATCAGTTTGGGATGAGACAGGAGATCAAAACAGCTGATGTCTGGGGATATTGCCGGAATGGTGTGCCATTTATAGCCATGGATGATGGATACTACAGGATCACCGTAATAGGATCCATTTGTCATTTCGTTGCAACCGTGACCACCTATGATACCCGGTATAACGATCCGTATTACTATAATCCGTATTATTATAATTCATATAACCGATATGGCGGAGGTTATCCGTCTAACTATTCATCATCAGAGATGAGGCAATACATTCTCGACTTTGAAACGGGCGACCTGCTGGATTACGAGGTAAGCAGCCTTGAAGTTATGCTCATGAGGGATCCTGAACTGCATGATGAGTATAGTCAGCTGCGAAGAAAGAAAAAACGGCAGCTGAAATTTTTATACCTGAGGAGATTCAACGAAAGAAATCCTTTGTATATTCCTGTTCAATCCAATTAATCTTTATCCAATGAAAAAAATCTTTGCTTATTTGATCCTGGCGTGCATCGCACTGCCATTAATGTCCCAGGATTACGTGCCTAACCGTGAGGACATGGATAAGTTTTTCAAAACCAAAACAATGGTTGTGCTCGACCGGAATCCATTGAATTCATATGATGGACAGATCCAGGAAGCCATGGAAAACGAATGGTCCATTACTGAATTCGAATTCATCCCTTATGAAGAATTTGAGTCGAAAAGAAAAGATCCCAATTTGTCCTTCATCATGCTTGTGAATGTAACCTTTGAGAAGGACAAATTAAATGCATCCTATAAGTTCCTGAACCTGATGCTGGGAGGTGCCTATTATGATATGTCTGTCATGCCCGATCTGGTTTCAATTCCCGTTAGCTATAAAAATGTGGATGAGGATTCCTATAACTATAAACTCGGTATCCTGGTTCGTTTCATGCAAAATCATATCAAATTAATGTATGATAACCCGGATATTGTCAAGAATAATATTTTTAAATATTACAATGATAACCGGGGAGATATGACCAATAAGAAAATATATTTCATCGAAAACGAGCTGGCCAAAGACGTTAATTCACTCGCCAGGATAAGCAAGGTATTTGATGGTAAAGTCGAGATCGTCTCAAAGGAAGAGATAAAGGAAGCCATTATGTACAAAAATGATGAAGTGGTCTTCTTACATAAAGTCGGCCCCGAGGGTACACGCATGAATGCCAGGTGCTATAACATCCTGATTGGTGCCGGCGATGCCAACTTCTATTATTTTGATTACCATATGATCGATGAGAAAAAACCGGATGGTTTTTCGGCCAGGGACTTTAAGAAATTGGCCAAATAAAACGTAATATGCCAAAACCATCTGTTCCAAAGGGTACAAGGGATTTCTCCCCTGCGACCATGATCCGCAGGAATTTTATCTTCACTACAATTGAGGATGTCTTTAAACTCTTTGGTTATCAGCCTATTGAGACTCCTGCCATGGAAAATCTTTCATCTCTGCTCGGGAAATATGGAGAGGAAGGTGATAAATTATTGTTTAAAGTATTGAACTCAGGGGATTTCCTGAGCAAGGTGGATGAAGCAGAACTGTCAAAGTCCGATCCGGGTGACCTTTCGCTGAAGATTTGTGATAAAGGTCTCCGGTACGACCTCACTGTACCGTTTGCCAGGTATGTGGTACAACACAGGAATGAAATCCATTTCCCGTTTAAAAGGTACCAGATTCAGCCTGTATGGCGTGCCGACAGGCCCCAGAAGGGCAGGTACAGGGAATTTTATCAGTGCGATGTGGATATCATTGGAAGCACCTCATTGTTGAACGAAACAGAGCTGATACAGATCATTAACCTGGTATTCAACAACCTGGACATGACCGTTCATATCCGGATCAATAACCGCAAGATCCTTACCGGTATAGCCGAAGTGATGGGGATGGGCGATCAGATGATCCAGGTAACTACCGCTTTGGATAAGCTGGATAAGATTGGAACGGTTGGCGTACTGGATGAATTGAAGCTAAAGGGGGTAGCAGAAGATTCCATAAACAGGTTGGTACCATTCCTGAACCTGACAGGTCCTTCCCGTGAAAAAATTAAGATCGTAAAGGATTTATTGAAAGAATCTGATATCGGGATAAAGGGAGCAGAAGAGGTCGGGAAACTTCTCAACTATTTAGACCAGGTCGAATTGTCGTCTGAGGTGATCTGGGATGTGCCGCTGGCCAGGGGATTGGATTACTACACGGGAATGATCATTGAGGTGATTTCGACCGAGATGGAAATGGGAAGCCTTTGTGGTGGCGGACGGTATGATGACCTGGCTGGTGTATTCGGGATGGATGATATATCAGGCGTTGGGGTATCCTTCGGTGCTGACCGGATCTACGACGTGATGGCACAGCTCAACAAATTCCCTGAAAGCGCCACCCAGGTGACCAGGCTGTTATTCGTTAATTTTGGGGCAAAGGAGGAAGAGTATATTCTTTCCATTCTGGATAAAATCCGCAATGCCGGGATCGCTTCGGAAATTTATCCGGGACAAGCGAAACTGAAAAAGCAAATGTCATATGCCGGCAACAGAAAGATCCCATTCGTGGCTATTATAGGTGAAAATGAAATTCAGTCGGGACGAATTACCCTCAGGAATATGTCGAACGGGGAACAAAAAGAAGTTATATTTGATGAACTGATCAGGGAAATTTCAAAAACTGATGCCTAATGGCCAGATAGCAGGTTTAAGTCCGCAAGTCTCGAGTCCTCAAGTCTGCAAGAAAATTTCCCGGAACCTGCAACCTGTAACCTGTAACCTGCAACCTGTAACCTGTAACCTGCAACCTGCAACCTGTAACTCGTATAGTAATTTTGTTCTATCAATTTATTATGAATAAAGTACATCTTATTACCCAGGACAAGTTAGAGTTTGATCAAATCCTGGATCTGATTACCAGCAAGAAAAAAATTCAACTATCTGAAGATTCCGTGGGATTGATCAGGCGGTGTCGCCAGTATCTCGACCAGAAACTTGAGTCCGATCCATCATCGCCATTGTATGGAATTAATACCGGATTCGGATCTTTACATGACCGGCCGATTTCACCTGAAGACCTGGGTACCCTGCAAAAGAACCTTGTGATGTCGCATGCCTGCGGTCTGGGCGATGAGGTACCTGAGATAATTGTTCGCCTGATGATGTTCCTTAAGATCCAGTCGCTGGCTTACGGCAATTCAGGTGTTCAGGTAAAAACAGTTCAACGTTTGATCGAATATTATAATCACAATATCCTGCCAGTGGTATATCAATATGGGTCACTGGGGGCATCAGGGGACCTTGCTCCGCTGGCTCACCTGAGTCTTCCGTTGATTGGCGAGGGAGAAGTGTATTATAAAGGAAAAAAGACATCGGCTGCAGAGGTTTTGAAGCAGAAGGGATGGAATAACATTGACCTGCAGTCTAAGGAAGGGCTTGCCCTTTTGAATGGGACACAGTTCATGAGTGCGTATGGGGTATATTGTTGCCTGAGAATTTTCAAATTGTCATGGTTCGCTGATATCATTGCCGCTATTTCGCTGGATGCTTTTGATGGCAAACTCGAGCCATTCAGCGATATCGTTCAGCAGATCAGACCATATAAGGGACAGATCGAGACCGCCAGGCGGATCAGATACCTCCTGGAGGGAAGTGAACTAATGGCAAAAAATAAGAAACACGTTCAGGATCCATATTCATTCAGGTGTATTCCACAGGTCCATGGGGCCTCAAAAGATTCCATCCACTACGTGGCTTATGTGTTCAGGATTGAGATCAACTCGGTTACCGATAATCCCACCATTTTTCCGGAGGAGGACCTGATCATCTCGGCAGGTAATTTCCATGGCCAGCCTCTGGCTCTTGCCCTGGATAATCTTTGCATTGCCATGGCTGAGCTGGGAAGTATCTCAGAGCGAAGGACATACCAGCTGGTTGGTGGTTACAGGGGATTGCCACCGTTCCTGGTTGCCAAACCGGGACTCAACTCAGGATTTATGATACCGCAATATACGGCTGCTGCCCTGGTGAGTCATAACAAGCAGTTATCCACGCCTTCTTCT
Source organism: Bacteroidales bacterium (assembly GCA_016783865.1). The sequence goes on along the minus strand of JADHVS010000035.1, from coordinate 16,891 downwards.
GTCGATTCAATTGAATCGTGCCAGGGTCAGGAAGACCATGTAAGCATGGGGGCTAATGCTGCCATAAGGGCCTACCAGGTTATGCTTAACTTGGAACGGATTTTAGCTATCGAACTATTTAATGCCGCCCAGGCTATTGAATTCAGACGGCCGGGTAAAACATCACCCTTCCTGGAAAATTTCCTTTCCAAATACAGAAAAGAGGTTGAGTTTATTGACGAAGACAGGATCATGTATCCCGATATCAATAAAACCATTGAATTTATGAGGGAGGTGGATCTCGAATTGCCGGTTGAGTATAAAGATCTCAACTGGAGTGTAGATGTATTATAGCTATCCTTTATTTCTCTTCTCGAGCAGGTAGAATAATCCTCCTGCAGCCGCAATTAAAATACCGGCACTTGACTCTACAGGTCTGTAGATCAATCCATATACAAGTATCCATAAATTAATCAGGATGAAGATAAACGGGAGCACCGGATATAATTTCATCTTGAATGGAGGTGATAACCCGGGATTTCGTCTTCTGTTAATTATCAGACCGGTAACAGCGAGCAGGGTAAAAAGATTCAGCGTAAATCCAATGAGGGTGATCACCTGCTCAAAGGTTGAGGTAAGGATATACACAACAGATATGATGCCCTGGATAAGAATGGCCCTGACCGGAATGTCTCTTCCTGTCAGCTTCGAAAACCACCTGAGTATCCGGTAGTCTTCACCCATCACCTGTGTCACACGTGGTCCGGTTATGATCATAGAACTCACTGTTGAAAGTAGTAACAGGCTGAATATAATTCCCATAATAGTACTTGTTTGGACAGGAAATAACTGGTTCCCGAACAAATAACCGATTTCAATTTTGCCTGCCATTGTATTAATCGGGATCACTTTGAGGAAGATATAGGTTGTAAAAACATACAGTATGGTAACGATCAGGGTACCGATAATAAGAGACCTTGGCAGGTTTTTACCCGGTTTGTCAATTTCGCCGGCAATATATGCTGCGGCATTCCAGCCTGAATAGGAATAACTTACAAAAAACAGGGAGATAGCAAAAGCCGGGCTTATTATTTCCCTCAGGGCTTCTCTGCTAACTGAGAAGTTGACTGGCTGGTGCAGATCGGCTGTTAAACCGATAATGATCAGGATGAGAAATGCGATGACTTTGATGGCAGTAAATACATTTTGAAAGTAGGCTCCGGCAATTTTATTACCGGAATGCAAAGCTACCAGCAGGCAGACGACTCCGAGGGCAATGATCCGGTCGAGGCCAAGAGATAAAAAAGTAGCATCGATCCCCAGGGCTGCTGTGAGGTAGGCCCCAAGTGCTATGGCAGCTGCTGCCGTTGGTGCTGCAAATCCTATGATAAATGAGATCCATCCCGCCATGAATCCGAGAACAGGGTGATATATCTTCGAAAGGAAATGATATTCACCTCCGGAGCGGGGCATGGCAGTTCCCAGTTCGGCATATGCAAGGGCTCCGATCAGGGCCGATATGCCACCGATGAGCCACAGGAGCAGGAGAGCAAAACCCGACTTGATATCAATTACCTGAAATCCCAGGCTGGTAAAGATCCCTGTGCCAATCATGTTGGCTATGACGAGGGATACTGCGGTGGATATGCCGAATTTTATCTTCAAATTGAAAAATTTCGTTCATCGTTCTTCGTTTTCCGACTCACGCCTCACCGATCACCGATCACCGATCACCGTTCACCGTTCACCGGGATGAATCATCGGAACAAATCTAACCGGAATGATTTGTTTTTTCTTAAATCCTGTCTCTTTTTTTGTAATAAGGAGCAGTTCCTGGTAATATTTTCCTACCGGAATAACCATATATCCGCCCGTTTTCAACTGTTCAATTAGTTTTTCAGGGATCTCTTCGGGTGCTGCCGTAACGATGATTGCATCAAAAGGCGCCTTTTCGGGCCACCCCTGGTAACCATCTCCCCATTTTACTGTAACATTATTATATCCCAGGTCGGATAATGTCTTTTTGGAACTTTTGGCCAGTTCTTCAACCACTTCAATGGAAAAACATTCACTGACAAGCTGTGAAAGAATGGCTGCCTGGTATCCGGATCCGGTGCCAATTTCAAGAACAACCTCATCCCCTGATAATTCAAGCAACCCGGTCATCAATCCTACTATATAGGGTTGCGATATGGTCTGATTGTAGCCAATGGGCAAGGGATGATCGTCATATGCAAGATGACTTACCTCGTTGGGTACGAATAAATGACGCGGTGTGTTTTTCATTACGCGGAGCACAGCAAAATCGGACACACCCCTGGCAGCTATCTGGGTGTTAACCATTTGCTCTGCTTTCTCTTTCCAGGGCTCCTGGTAAGTTTTGTAGAATTCTGAGGTTTCCCTGTTACGCGAAGAACAGGAGAGAATGAGTAAAAAAGCTAAAAATGACAGTGTCGCCAGAATGGATATAAATCCATTCAATGAAATGCTGGATAGTTTATTTTTCAGGAATAACATTATTTGTTATGAACATGCCCATAACAAATATATGAATTATTACACTACTCTGGTTTTTCCTGCTTTCCCCGTCCCTGTCCATCGTGTTCCCTGAGCTTCTGAAGGAGGTAATTCTTGAATTGGATCTCAGCGATATAAAGCTTCATTACCTTTTTAGGTGGCAAAACCTCAATAAATTTCTCCTGATAGGAGGGAAGTAATCCGGCATCTTGCTGCTGAAGCTTGATAAACTTATCCAGCAGTTCCAGATGCTCCTTGTCGTCGAGGTTATCCTGATTTTCAATATAATATTTTCTCAAATTCCGGATCTCCTGCATGACTTTGTTTTTTCTCCTGTCGTAATCATTATAGACAGGCCAGAATTTCTCCGCCTCTCCGGTCGACAGTTCAAGCTTCTCGGTAATAAATGCAACCTTCATGGCCTTGATTCGTTCATGACGGTCATCATCCTTCTGAGCATTTACCTGAATACATTGGAAGGACAAGATGCTAATGAATAATGCGAAAATTATTGTTCTCATATCAATAAATATTGAATTCGTCAATCAGGTTAGTAAAATCAAGTTCTTCTTCCATCAGATAATCCATAATATCGTCCGATCCATATCCACCATTTATCCATTCAATCTCAATTTCTTCATCAATAATAGTGGTAATCAATAGCTCGTCGTCCATATCATACAGATAACCATCCAGGGCATAGGCTATTTCCATGACGGATGGTTCAGTAGTTCTGTCATTCAGGATAATCCTGATCCCTGTATAAAAGATGGCCACAAAACCAATAATGATGGCAGCCATGGCCAATTGAGGACGGATCAGCTGGTAAGTCCTGCTCATCCATGAACGCTCCTCTTCCACCTGCATCCGGGTCTGAAGTCTTTCGGCAAAATGTTCAAAATAACCTTCCGGTGCTTTAAATGGAAGATCCTTTCCGGATTTTCCCGGGAAATCTTTATTTTTTACTTGTTCATTCATTGACATATTATCACTGTATTATTAGACGATACAAATAACTCAAGGTTTAATTGCCGTTTACCGTTTGTTTGATTTTTTTTACAGCATGATGATAAGATGCTTTAAGTGAGCCCACGGAGGTACTGAGTATTTCAGCCATGTCCTCATATTTCATCTCATCAAAATATTTCATATTAAAGACTATCCTTTGTTTTTCCGGAAGCTTCAGTATGGCTTGTTGTAATTTCATTTGTGCTTCATCGCCGTCGAAATGGGGATCACTCGTCAGGGTATTCTCCAGGTGGCTTTGTACATCACCTATCGGGATAAAGTATTTTGTCCTTCTTTTTTTCAGCGCAGTCAGAGCCTCATTGGTTGCAATCCTGTAAAGCCAGGTATACAGCGAGGAATCTTCCCTGAAATTACCCATTGCTTCAAAAACTTTAATGAAGGTGTTTTGCAGAGCATCATCCGTATCATCGTGAGAAATCAGAATTTTCCGTATGTGCCAGTACAATTTCTTCTGATATTTTTTAACGATCAGGTTGAATGCATAGTTACTGCTATTCTCATCCTTAAATTGCCGGACCAGGTCTTTATCAGAGGAAGTTGTCAATACTCAGTAAAATAGTTGTACAGTAAATGAGTCTGCTGCTTCTGTTACATTTATTTGATGCTGAAATAACAGTATGGTTTAATCTGATGGAGTATTATTGTAAACTTACCGATACGGAAGCACCCGGGTGTACGTTGAATCGCTCAATGTTCCTGTCGAGAGAGGACTTTGAATTGATGGTCCTGAAAACCACATAATAGCTTCCGGGTTGCATGGCCATTGATTGGTTTGTCTGGTTCTTATCCAGGTTAGCCAGCCATATCCAGCGATTGTTCTCTTTCATATAAAGGCTTCCGTATCCCGGAGATAGTGTAAGGAAAGTTACAATGCCTGAACTGGGTATTTCAACCGTTGTGGTATGGCTTTGTAACACTTCGACATCTTTAAGGTGTATTACAGGAAGGGTAGGTATCTCCAGGTCATATTTTCCTGTGATATATTTAAATCTTTCATTCAATCCCTGGAAGACCAGGGTTTCTGTGTGGCCGGCCTGTCTGACTACAGCCTGAATATTACCAAACTGGATCCTGCCCTTGGTCACCAGTTCAAGGTATCCCTGGGGGGCATCTGCTGCAATAATAGTATGTATTCCGGCGGTTACACTCACACTGTCGATGAATACTGGTGGGAGGGTATGAACTTCAATGCGATAAGAGATGAGGGGATCGAGGAATATGGTATCGGGATTGCCCCGGTGATTAATTGTATGAATGTAGTTATGACGCACAGTATTTGAGAACAGGTCATAGAACGTCATGTTCACATTGGTTTCTTTTGGTTTTCCTTCCTCATCGAGTAAATTGACCTGTGCGGATGTGCTGTTTAATACCTGGGTAATCACAACATGAAGAATTTCCTGAAATTTTTCTTCCCTGTCGGCATTATAGTAGTATCCGATGCAATCGAATGATTTTTTGAACTCAGGATCCATACCAATCCCTATGATAAATGGTTTCAGTACGATCCCTTTCTTCTGGAGCATCAGCGAGACGGCACAGGGGTCCCCATCGCAGGCTTCAATCCCATCTGTGATCAGGATAATGATGTTGCGGCAGTTGTCGCAGGGTGGAAAATCATCGGCCGATCTTTCCAGTGAGTAGGCTATAGGAGTTGTTCCCCGGGGTTGTAAAAAACGCAATTTTTGCCTGATCTGGTGGGCATTGTTAACATCAAAAGGTACCTCCAGCTTGGTATCGTTACAATCTTGTGGTGGAACAGGACTTTGATGGCCATAGACCCTGAGGGCCATCTGGACATTCTTAAGTTGCTGCAGGCTATCGATTATTTGAATCAGGAAGTTACGGGCAATATTGATCTTTATATCACTTTCCCATTTGCCAGCCATGCTGTTTGAGGCATCGAAGACAAAAAGGATCCGTGTATTGATAAATCCGCCCTCTGGTTTGTCCTGTCCGTGGACTGGTGATTGGGCAGAAATAAATAATAATGCCAGGACAGATAAGTATATAACTGACCTGCCCGCACTGAAACGCAATCTTGTGCTCAACATTAAATTAATTATAAAGAGCCCGAACCGGTGTAATTTATGACTATTTAGTTGTTTCTTAAAAGCGAAACAAAATTGTTTATTAAGATTCAGGCCTTATGTTGTTGAAAACGGGGAATTTGGCATGAATAGTATTAGAACAGTCATCCCGAACCAGGCGAATGAGGTCATCCCGAACCGGGCGCATGAGGTCATCCCGAACTCAGAAAGTCAATAGTATGGAGCAAGAGATGCTGAAACCCTGATATGCATCAGGCGGGCTGGTTCAGCATGACTGGCTTTTTAGCTGTTATACTTTTCCAGGTAGATAACCGCCTGGTTATAAACATTCTCAGCCGTATATCCCAGCTTTTCATCAAGGACTTTATATGGGGCGGAATGTCCGAATGATTCCATCCCTATTATGTGGCCTTTGTCTCCGGTCAGCCCCCTGAGTGACACAGGGAGACCGGCAGTAAGACCAAGTATTGGTTTGCCGGGAGGTAAAACCTGGTCCTGGTATGCCTTGTCCTGCTCTCTGAACAGTCCTTCTGAAATGGCTGATACCACCTGGACATCAAGGCCTTTCCTTGATTTAAGCAGTTCTGCCCCGTCAATGAGTGTTGCCACTTCTGAACCATTACCAACAAAAATGATATCAGGAGATCCACCGGGCTTACCTACCACGTAAGCACCTTTTTCGGCCTTCAGTGCTTCGGTAAAGCGAGTCGAATTGCCTGCCGGTAAGTCGGTAATATTTTGTCTCGAAAGGATCAGTGCTGTAGGTGTGCCAGTGTTTTCCAGCGCCATCTTCCAGGCAATGGTTGTTTCTGTGACATCGGCCGGACGAAGTACCAGCATGCTCCTGTTCCCTGAATGGTTTTTGAGTTGCTCCATTAGCCTGATCTGTGCTTCCTGTTCCACAGGCTGATGGGTAGGCCCGTCTTCTCCAACCCTGAAAGCATCATGGGTCCAGACATATTTGACAGGTAATTCCATCAGGGCGGCCATCCGGACAGCTGGTTTCATATAATCAGAAAAGACAAAGAAGGTCCCGCATACCGGGATTACCCCACCGTGCAGGGCCATACCATTGGCTACGGCAGCCATGGTCAGTTCAGCTACACCGGCCTGCAGAAAGGCGCCGGAAAAATCATCGCTGGTTAACGCCTTTGAATTTTTAAGGAAACCATCTGTTTTGTCACTGTTTGAGAGATCGGCAGAGGCCACTATCATGTTCCCGACATGTTTCGCATAATAGGCCAGCACGGTGCCGGAAGCACCCCGGGTGGCAGAGTTTTCTTTTTGTTGAATAGCTGTGTAATCAATTTCCGGGACCTGTCCACTCAGGAAGAACTGAAGCTTTCCGCTCAGTTCAGGATTATTAGCTTTCCATTCTCTCTCCAGGGCTTTTATTTTAATGGCTTCGTTAGATTTTTTAGCGATCACACCATTAAAATATTCTTTCACCTCCGGAAAAACCTGGAACGGGTCAGCCGGATCACCACCAAGATTAGCTACAGATTTTTCAAACGAGGCACCGGCGCTGCCAAGGGGCATTCCGTGGGTAGATATTTTTCTTTCAAACGATTCTCCATCCTCGGTAACTGCCCCTTTTCCCATGATTGTTTTACCAATTATCAGGAAAGGCTTTTTCTTCTCATCCCGGGCCTCCTGCAATGCCTGGCGCAACTGCCCGATGTCATGGCCATCAACGGTTTTTACCTTCCAGTCCCAGGCTTCATATTTGGCGGCAGTATTTTCATTTGTCACAGCGCTGGTCTCAGTTGAAAGCTGGATGTCATTGGAATCATAGAACATCACCAGGTTACTCAATCCCAGGTATCCTGCAAGCCGGCCGGCTCCCTGTGATATCTCCTCCTGGATCCCGCCGTCGGAGATAAATGTGTATATCGTATGCGACATCCAATCACCAAACCGCTCCCTGAGAAAACGCTCGGCAATGGCTGCACCCACTGCACTGGTGTGTCCCTGTCCCAGGGGTCCCGAGGTATTTTCAATCCCCCTGGTAATATCCAGCTCCGGGTGCCCGGGGGTCGGGCTGCCCCATTGCCTGAATTGTTCCAGTTCATCCATCGAGAAAGCACCGAACATGTGGAGTATAGAATACAGCATCGGGGACATATGTCCGGGATCAAGAAAAAACCGGTCGCGGTTGGACCATGCCATATCGGCCGGATCAAACCTTAAGAATTCACTGAAAAGAACAGTAATAAAGTCGGCCCCTCCCATGGCACCACCAGGATGCCCGGAACCCGCTTTTTCCACCATGGCAGCAGATAATATCCGGATATTGTCGGCAGCTCTGGTAATGATTGAATCGCTCATTTTTTTGTATGTGTAGAGTTTATTGAAGCTATAAAATTAATATTTAACACCGGAGAAACAAGGCAAGGAATTGAGAAGTTACGGGAAAGAAAAGGATTTAAGGATCTAAGGGGTCAAGAATTTAAGTGGGGAGTGGGATTTGGGTATTGATAACAAACCCGGAACGTTGAACGCCGAACGCAGAACGCAGAACGCCGAACCTGAGCAAAGAACGAAAATCCAGGAACGATGAACAATGAACGGCCAATTCAATTAACTTTACAGCAAAATTTTTCATCATGGCATTAAGATGCGGGATTGTTGGTATAGCAAATGTCGGAAAAACTACCCTGTTTAATTGTATCTCGAATACCAAAGCGGAGTCGAGCCAGTATGCTTTTAATTCAAATAAATCCAATATAGGCATGGTCAATGTGCCCGACGACCGGTTATATACTTTATCAAAAATGGTGAAGCATGAAAAAACTATACCTGCAACTGTAGAAATTATTGATATTCCTGGACTTACCAGGGGATCGAGTCATGGCGAAGGGGTAGGGAACCAATTCCTGGCCGATATTCGTAATACAGATGCAATTATCCATGTACTCCGTTGTTTTGATGATGATAACCTGCCACACATAGACGGTTCAATCGATCCGGTTCGTGACATGGAAACACTCGACTTTGAACTGCAGGTGAAAGACCTGGAGTCGATTGATAAAAAAATCGAAAAGGTGGAGAAAATCGTCAAAGCCGGAGATAAACAGGCAAAGGCCGATCTTACTGTACTCAGGCAATATAAGGAACACATTGAATCGTTTCAACCGGTCAGGACCGCCCCGTTGGATGAAAAGGCAAAAGCAGTGATCCATGACCTTTTCCTGCTCACTGCTAAACCTGTCATGTATGTTTGCAATGTTGACGAGGCATCTTGTCAATCAGGAAATGCATACGTTGAGCAGGTGAAAAAGGCACTTCAGGGAGAAGATGCTGAGATCCTGATCATTGCCGCCGGTATGGAAGCCGAAATTGCAGAACTGGAAGATCCGGAAGACCGGAAAGCCTTCCTGGAAGATGCCGGCCTGGAGGAGCCAGGCGTGAACAGGCTGATCCGCTCAGCCTATAGTATGCTTAACCTGATCTCATTTTTTACTATCGGACCTAAAGAGGTAAGAGCGTGGACTATCATGGAGGGCATGACCGCACCACAGGCTGCCGGGGCCATACATAGTGACCTGGGAAGGGGATTTATACGGGCTGAGGTAATCAAATACAAAGATTTCCTTGAACAGGGATCGGAGCATGCATGCAAAACAGCCGGAAAACTGGCAATAGAAGGGAAAAACTATATCGTATCTGACGGAGATCTTGTGTACATTCGGTTCAATGTTTAACGTCATGCTGAGACAATAATCCATTCCTGAAATGAAACCGGGTCTGTCACCGATTAAAATGCGCTGCTTCTATCCTCATTCTAATAGTTATATACTGTATACAGGACAAATTAGCATACATATTATCCTGTATGCAGGCCAAATTAGCATACATATTATCCTGTATGCAGGCCAAAACAATATTCTGCAAAACCGTGTAAAGCACATCTCATCCCGGGTAATTAATTTAATGGTGCGTATAATACAAACCTGTTACCTGAAGAAAATAGCACTGCGAACATCTATCCTGATCATGGCTATATCCCTGATGACGCAGCACACAGGACTTTCACAGGTCAAATCAGGATCTACATTGCCGGAAACCGGGAAACTGAAGTCTGCCATGGATTACCTCAATACAAGAAACGAGGTTTACCTTCGGATTGGCCTCCCGGCCACAAATGAAATAGCCATATTATCCTCCATCGTTTCTATCGGAAAGATCACTGAAGATCACATTTACCTCTACGCCGACCGCGATGGTTTTAATGAATTTACTTCACTGAACCTCAACTACGAGGTGGTGACACCTCCATCTTTCAAAGAACATGTATCGATGTCTGACGGGAACTGGCAGCCGGGCGAATGGGACGTCTACCCGACCTTCGGGGATTATGTGGATGCCATGCACCAATTTGCCCTCGACTACCCGGATATCTGCCTGCTGGATACCATTGGTTTCAGCATCAACAACCGGCCAATACTGGTTGTAAAAATATCGGACCAGGTGAGCACCGCTGAACCGGAACCCGGTTTTTTTTATTCGTCTACCATGCATGGAGATGAATTACCGGGATATGTGTTGATGCTCCGGTTGATCGACTATCTCCTCGAAGGATATGACAGCATCCCGAAAGTGACAGAACTTGTGAATCAGCTTCAGATATGGATCAATCCCCTCGCCAACCCGGATGGAACCTATTTCCTGGGAGATTTTACGGTGAACCAGGCCACCCGGGGAAATGATACCGGGCAAGACCTTAACCGTGATTTCCCCTGGATTCAATGGGGTGAAATCCCGGAAGATTTTTCCTGCCAGCCAGAAACAAAAGCCATGATGGAATTTATGACAAAACATCCGCCTGTCATGTCGGCCAACATCCATTCCGGTGCTGAACTGGTCAATTACCCCTGGGATGCCTGGCCTGAGAGGCATGCAGATGATGATTGGTTCCAGTTTGTAAGCCGCCAGTATGCCGATACGGTACATCTCGATAGTCATAAGGACCCGGAATTCGAAGACTACCTGACTGATGAAAACGATGGCATAACCAATGGATACGACTGGTATTATGCTCCTGGCACCCGTCAGGACTACGTCACCTGGTACCTTAACGGCAGGGAGGTGACCCTCGAGCTTAGCATTGATAAGGCTCCCCCGGCCCTTCAATTACCTTTGTTCTGGGAATATAACTACAGGTCACTGCTAAATTATATGAAGCAATGTTTGTATGGTTTCAGAGGGACTATCACCGATCAGCAATCCGGTGATCCCATCCGGTCGAGGATAACCGTTGTTGAACACGATAAGGACCGGTCGTACGTGTTTTCAGATAGTGCATCGGGTCAATATTTCCGGCCAATCAAGGGAGGCACATATGATCTTGAATTCACTGCACCCGGATACATTACCAAAAGGATTGAAAATCTTCTGATCTCAAATTTCATGGCCGCTGAGATAAATGTACAGCTGGAAAAATATAAAACATCCATTGACGAGCACAATCAAAACAACTTGATTATTAACCTGTTGTCCAATCCATTCAGTGAATCCCTCAGTGCGGCCATCACATCCGGCCAACAGGTTACCGCCCATTATTACCTGGTCAATCTTTACGGTCAGCGGGTAACAGGTCCCGAAAAAACAATCCTCCAAACAGGAGAAAACTTTATCAACATCGATGCATCCTCTCTCAGGCCGGGTTATTATATATTACACATCAGTATCCCATCCCGGGATATAAATACGGTTGTGGTCAAAATGTAAATTCACCGGTGTTTATTATATTTCCTCTGTAAAAAGTTTAATTTTGTCCGCAACAAATAACAAATTTAAACTTTACAGCAGGTAACTCACATGAACTTTTTTTATAATTCCAGGAGTAATTATTTATAAAAAAAGTTCATGTTCGTTTGCAGCCGTATGACTTGCAAAGCGATGAGAAGAATTATTATATCATTTGGATTACTGGTTTTATTGACCCTCTCAATATACCCCCAGAATTATAAGAAAATCCCTTCGGAAAAGCCGAAACTGATTATTGGAATTGTCATCGACCAGATGCGGTATGATTATATCTATCGTTATTGGGATAAGTTTAGCGATGGCGGGATCAGGAAAATGATTGGCAACGGAACACTCTGTAAGAATGCCAGTTACGATTTTCTTATTAATGAAACGGCCACCGGATATGCTACAATTTCAACCGGTGCGCTTCCATCACATCATGGCATAATCTCAAACACCTGGTATGAGAGTCTGCCCAACAAGGTGGAATATTGCGTGTATGAAGCGGGCCTGTATTCACCTTCCAAACTTCTGGCATCCACACTCGGCGATGAGTTGAAGCTCACCAATAACCTTCAGTCGAAGGTGATCGGAATTGCCTTCGAGGATTGTGCAGCCATTCTCTCAGCAGGACATGCAGCCGATTACGCCTTCTGGTATGACGATGAGAGAGGAAACTGGGTTTCCAGTTCCTACTATGTGGATTCGTTGCCCGGCTGGGTTGAGGAATTCAATGCCAAGCGACTACCCGATACCTACCTCGCCAGGACCTGGGAGACCTTGCTGCCATTGTCGGAGTACACAGAAAGCATGTCGGACACCAATAAGCTGGAGACCGGGTTTAATGGCCGCAGCGTTTTTCCATATGACCTCGATAAGATCAGTGCTAAGAGTAGAAAAGAGCGGGATTACTCAATATTAAAATTTTCACCTTTTGGTAACATTTTTACCAAGGATTTTGCCATTGCAGCTATCGTAAACGAAGAATTGGGGCAGGATAATTACACCGACTTACTGACCATCGGATTCTCTACCAATGAATACATCGGTATAAAGTTCGGATCCAATTCGGTTGAAATGGAGGATATCATGCTGAGGCTTGACAGGGAGATTGAACACTTTTTACAATTCATTGATGGATATGTCGGCCAGGAAAATACCCTGATTTTCTTAACAGCCGATCATGGTATTTCGCATCAACCGGGCTACCTTGAAGGATACAGGATCCCGTCCGGCGAGTTCAATCCGGCGGCTGCGCTGTCCCTGCTTCAGAGCTACTTAAATGTGATTTACGGGAAGGGCGACTGGTTCAGATTTTACTATGCACAGCAAATTTTTCTCAACCAGGAGCTGATAGAGGATTCTCGTTTATCGCTGGCCGAATTCCAGGAAAAGGTGGTCCGGTTCATGATCCAGTTCGAGGGGATCTCGAATGCTGTATCCTCTCATACTCTGCAAACCACCAGCTTTTCGGATGGTATTTTTAAGAAGATCCAGAACGGGTTTCATCAGAAACGCTCTGGCGATGTGGTCATAAACCTGGCCCCGGGCTGGGTGGAAAAGATCTCCGAAAATGAATCATACCATTCGTCTTATATGGGCGATAACCATGTGCCGCTGATCTGGTACGGCTGGAAGATCAGGCGGGCTACCATAAACAGGCCGGTTTACCAGACCGACATTGCGGCTACCCTGTCGCATTTCCTCGATATTTCAAGGCCCAATTCCGCCACAGGTAATGTGATCCTGGAGTTGGTTGAATGAAGCCGTGAGTCGTGAATCGTGAATCGTGAATCGTGAATCGTGAATCGGATGGCCCGCTATTGCATCGAAGGAAGGTTTCTGACCGCATCGGCCAGCACGGGTATCATGTCAGCATTTTTTTCAATAGCAGTCCCAACCACGATAATATCCGCTCCGGCCAGGAATATCTTTCTGATCTGATCGGGATGCTGAATCCCGCCACCCACAATAAGCGGTATCTGGATGTTCTTTTTTACTTCTGAAATCAGGTTGGTTTTTACCGGCTCGTAGGCACCGCTTCCTGCTTCCAGGTACAATAATCTGTGACCCAGCATTTCCCCGGCCATTGCTGTGGCCACTGCCAGGTCGGTCTTATCGGCCGGAATGGGTTTGGTGTTGCTGATGTATTCGACAGACGTTGAGCGGCCATTTTCGATCAGGATGTAACCAGTCGGAATGATCTCCAGCCTGCTCCTTTTTAACAGAGGAGCCGCCACCACATGATTCCCGATCAGGTATTCGGGATTTCTTCCCGAGATAAGACACAATAACAAAATCCCATCGGCCAGTTCGGATATCTGAAGAATGTTTCCCGGGAAAATGATAACTGGTTTATCTGTTTCGGCTTTCAGTATTTTGATGGTCTCATCTATCGGCGTGGACACCAGGCTGCCTCCAACCAGCAGAAAATCAACATCATACACATTGGAATACCGGGCTGTTTTGATCAGCGATGCAGTATTATGCTTATCCGGATCAACCTGCAGTGCAAATAATTTCCGCTTTTTTAATGATTCCGATATGTGGTTGTAAAAGGTCATAGTATTCAGCGTTCAGCGTTCCGGGTTCGGCGTCTTCCGATTCACGATTCACGATTCACGATTCACGACTCACTCCTCACTTACTTGCCCAGACTATAATATAATCCCCATTCCTGAAATAGTGCAGGTCATAATTTTCCGTTCCCTGGTCGCGGTGCACGATCCCCTTCAGCGAGCCTGAATCGGCCGGCTCAAACGGCGCAACCTGGATATCCTTTTTAAAATGGATCCCTTTTTTATCACACAATTTGTAAAGAGCCTCCTTGGCACACCAATGAATATAGAGGTGGTACTTGATCTGGTCCTCATCCTGCGTAATATATTCATCCTCATGAATAAACCGCTCGGCTATCTTCTGAATCCGGTGCGACATATATTCCAGGTCGATCCCTACCTGCTTCTCATGGCTCATCAAAACGGAGGTCATCTGATGCGAATGTGAAATACTGATACTGTAAGAATTGTTTTCCAGAAATGGTTTTCGCTCATTGTTGTAAACGATCCGCGATGGATTCCCCACCATTTCATTCATCAACACCCTGACGCATAAAAATTCCAGCTTCCTGTTACAACTCATGAATCCCTCCAGCCGCTCCATTTCCTCATCGTTCAGGGTCAGCCTCGACAGCAAATCGTCATAATCCTCGCTGATCTCCCATACACCCAACTTGCAGCATTTGTCCACCTCCTTATGTAATATGATAGCCATACGGGGTCAAAATTCTGAAATTTTATTCATATTTCCATTCAAAAGTTTCCATCAAGTGCTTGATGTCCTGCTTAAAGAACTCAATGACAGGACCTAGCGAATCAGCATTGGGCTGCACATTGAAGTACAGGGAACCCCTGAGAAAATGCCGGTTACTGTCGGTCAGATGGAACTGGGCACTGGATGCAGCATTTCCCTTGATCTCATAAACGAGTCCGTATACCTTCCTTACACTGTCGGAAATTGCAGTTTCAATAATTGCATCAGCCTTAATGGTGTGCTTGTAAGCCAGGGTACGGCTATCTTCGAGATACTCATCCAGGTTATCCTTAACCTGTTTATAGCTGATATGGATCTTGCCATCAAATTCAGGAAACGCAATGTTGATCCAGTAGGGTTCTGAATTGGCTCCTTTATCGGGCTGTATCTCTCCGTATACAGGATATTCAAAGGAGTAAGGGTAGGTGGTGTCGAAAGTGGTATATATTTTATCGGGAAGAGTTATCCTCATATAGCCCATGGGCTTTGGCGTAAATTCACTCTTGCAAAGCGGCAGAATAACAACGGCAATTAGTATGATCCATCTGAACTGGTTCTTTATAATGTTATGGCATTTTTCCATGATAGCCCTATAGAATATCGAACATCGTTGGGTGTTGGATATTCAGTTATCCTTGTTCTTCAATCAATTCCTGCTTACAATGATCTCCTTTATCCGGCGTTTATCAACTGATTCTACTTTGAATTTAATATCGTGCAATACAAACTCTTCATTTTTATCGGGAATAGCCCCTATAATCTCCAGTAAGAGTCCGGCCAGAGTGTCGGCATCGCTCTTTACATCATCGAACAGTTCGGGCGCTATATCAACGATCTTGAAGAAGTCATTCAATGATGTTTTTCCATCAAACAGCCAGGTAGAATCATCAAGCCGTCTGAAAATAAATTCCTCATCATCCGATTCGTCCCTGATCTCCCCTACGATCTCTTCTATAATATCCTCAAGGGTAACGATTCCATGGGTGCCGCCATACTCATCGATGACGATGGCCATGTGAATCTTCTTGGTTTGAAATTCCCTTAAAAGGTCGTCAATCTTTTTATTATCAGGCACATAGTAAGGTGGCCTGATCAATGATTGCCATTTGAAGCTGTCCGATTTATGGAGGTGCGGCAAAAGGTCTTTTATATAAAGCACCCCCTTGATGTTGTCGGGATTATCTGTAAAAACAGGGATCCTGGAATAACCTGAATCCACAACTACTTTGACTAATCTGCTTAATTTAGTCTTGATATCGACTGCAATCACATCGATCCTGGCCTTCATTATCTCGGAGACATCGATGTTGCCAAATTTGATGATCCCCTCAAGGATGTCTTTGTCTTCCGCAATATCATCCGCGGTGAGTTCAAGAGCATCAGACAGATCATCCATCGAAATGTTCTGCCTCTTTTTGATCCGGTTATTCACGATTGATGTTGAAAATATCAGGAACGAGGAAAGCGGATAGAAGATCTTTTCAAATACTCTCAGCGGAAAAACCATAAAATGGGCAAATCTGATCGAATGCTGGTTGGCGTAAAACTTAGGAAGGATCTCTCCAAACATTAACAGGATGAAGGTAACAACCACGACCTGGATGATAAATTCCAGGGCCTGTGAACCCGACAAATCAATGGTCGACCTCATGATGAAAGAAGAAATAATGACAATACCTACATTAATAAAGTTGTTGGTGATGAGGATGGTCCCTAAGAGCCTTCTGGGTTTTCGCAGTGTATTCAGGATTGCCCTTGAACGTTTGGTATTTTTTTTGCTGAGGTCGGAAAGGTCGGATGGGGATAACGAAAAAAAAGCGACTTCGGATCCTGACATCATGGCTGAGCCAATAAGCAGGACAACTACGATCAGCAGGGCAGCCAATATCCCACCTGTAACAGGTAAAAAGGTAACGTCAATTCCTGCCAGTATCAGAAGAGAATAAGGGTCGGTTTCCAATTCAGGAATCGGGTTAATGGTTTAGAATGGGAGGTCATCGTCAATGGAAGAGTCGGCAATAGGATCTTCCGGCTCGGTCATTCCCGTCTCCGATGTATTGTTTGTCGGTTGTTCGGCAGGTTTGGCCGCTGGTGATTCTCTATCACCGGTACTATCTGCTTTTCTGCCCAACATTACCATATTATCTGCTATGATCTCAGTCGTATATCGCTTATTGCCATCCTTGTCATCCCATGACCGTGTCCTGATCTTACCTTCAATAAACAATTGAGAACCTTTCTTTACATAACGC
>JADHVS010000203.1 GCA_016783865.1 Bacteroidales bacterium | reverse complement strand
AGACTCCACCCATATTCCAGTTAGCCCATACGGGATGGCCCTGCCCGAAGTCACCAACAGGATTGCTCATGGCCCAGATATCCGAATTGTGACAGGCAACCCATCCCGGATCAACCCCGTAAAATGTTTTTGCGGTGATTTCTCCTGTTTTGGAAATGTTATCTATGAAAGTCAGTAAGGGAGCATGCAATTCAGACAGGTTGGTGTTCTCAGCCAGCCAGTAGTTTTCCTCGACATTAATATTTACAGTATAGTTGCTGCTCCATGGAGGGCGAATGTAAGGATTCCAGATGCCCTGTAAATTAGCCGGCACACCAGGTGTTCGGGAGCTGGAGATCAATAAATAACGCCCAAATTGAAAATATAAGATTTCAAGGTTTTTGTCTTCATTGCCTTCGGCATACCGCTTCAATCGCTCACCCGTAGGAAGATCCGGGGCAGTTGATTCGCCAAAGTCAAGACTTACCCGGTTAAAGAAATGCTGATAGTCATCCAGGTGATCTTGTTTAAGCTCTTTATAGGATCTTGCCGAAGCACTGGTTAGCTGTTGCCTTGCCAGCTCTTTATTGTCCAGCCCCTCTTTGGCCGGATCTTTATCATAACCGTTGAAACTGGTGGCAATCGAAACCAGGATAATGGCTTCTGTTCCCCCTTCAAGGGCGATGCTGTTTTCGTTGCTGATGACCTTCCCGTCAGTTTGATTAATATCAATCATTGTCGTAAACCGGGTCCCCCTGTTCTCATCAAAAAGAACGGCATCCGGCATGTCGCCACGATAGCTGGGTTCTGCATGATAAGGAGCATAGCCATTTACAGTTAATACATTACTATTGGTCGCAATTTCATATTTTAGAAGGCTGGAAAAATCGAGATCAAAATTCAAGGCACCTTTCCTGCTTGCTGTAAGTTTTATCACAATTACCTTATCGGGATGTGATACAAAATATTCGCGTGTAAATTTCACATTTCCGATTGTATAATTTACTTCTGAAACAGCCTGGCTGATGTTTAATTCCCTGTAGTATTGCTCCGGTTCTGTATCATGTGAAAAATTGATATACATGGTGCCGAGGGGGGCAAAAGATTCCGAAAAAGATCCCTGAACCTTCCGGTTGAGCTTGTCAGTCAATTCATAATTTTCATTATCCAGGGCTTCCCTGATGGCAGGAATATGCTGATACGCATCGGGATTCATATACGGATCGACCGGTTCACCGGCCCACAGGGTGGCATCATTCAGGAATATTGAATCTGTGTGTATTCCACCGAATACAGATGCTCCTGTTTTCCCGTTACCAAGGACAAAACTTTCTTCAAAGTATGTGGCGGGCTTATTAAACCATAAGGTGTTTGAAGTATTGGATTTTTCTTTACTGCACCCCAATAAGATAAAGCTTATTACAAATACGATAGTTAAGTATTTCATAGTCAGGTAATTAATTTTCTCATGTTAACTCTCAGGTTTTAATCGGATGAATATAATTTCACTTTTTGTTCCAATACGCATAGGCGGGCCGAATGTGCCCACTCCCTGAGAGACAAGGATACTTGTGTTGTTAAATTGATGCAATCCCCTGTTGAATTTAAATAATAGTTCATTAAGGTATATAATCGGGAAAAGTTGCCCTGCATGGGTGTGTCCTGCCAGGTAGAGGTCAACGCCATATTGATCTGCATATTCAATTCCATCAGGACTATGATGCAGTAAGATGGTTGGCTCTGCCTTGTTGATTTTCAAACTGGCCAATGTTTCTCTGATGGTTAGTCCCCCGGGGGCTGCATGCATGTCTGCCTTATCCGGATCGGAGCGCATGTGATTAAGACCGATTATCTGTAATTCACCAAAGTGATCAATTTCATTTTCAAGTACACGTACGTTTATGTTCCGCAGGTATTCCTTAATGGTTTCCACTCCGGAATAACCATCGTGGTTTCCGTTTACAAAATATACCGGGACCTTTATTTTTTTCAACGGGGAGATATTTTCCTGCGACAGCCTTATTTTTCCATCAAACAGATCGCCGGTTAAGAATATTACATCAGGTCTATGGTGATTGGTTTTGTCAACAATTTTCTGCAGGAAAGCCTTCCCCCTGAAATGCCCGATATGAACATCGGAAATGTGCATGGCCCTGACCTCACTTTGCAATCCTTTTATTGGGATTTGAATTTCGGTGACTTTGGTTTGGAAGGAATTCCATATTCCATACAGCGAAACCAGAATAGTGAGAATGATAAAAGACAAGCCGAAGATCTTCAGCGGGAGTTTCACAAAAAGATGGATGACATCTGTAAGCAATACGGATAAAAAGAGATAAAGCAATAAGCCCATGGTGATGGCGGCAGCAGAGCATATCATACTTCCCAAAAAGATCCTGGAATTTGAAAAACCGATCAAACCGCCAATCATAAAAACTGTCAGAAAAGCAAAGACCAGGTAAGTGATTTTGATGTTTTCTATTTCAAAATACCAGGAAAAACGACGTGACAAATAGATATTGGCCCCCGCAAGGATGCCAAGAGCTATTAAAAGAAACAGAATAGGTAAAAGGGTTCTCAATATTTATTTTTATTAGCCAGGTTGATTGGATGTGATCCCATAGTAATGGTAGTAAAGATATAGAATCTGCATATAGATTCAATCCTACAGGCTGGCAACGGAGAGTAATTATTTTACATCGACAATGGACAGTAATAGGCCTATTCTGAAATATGATGCACTTCGTTGATTTTTTTATTCTGTACTAAAACCATGTATACTTTCTTTAATTCTTCAGGAATATTAATTTCCTGGGGACACTTCTCAACACATTCTCCACATTCCGTGCAGATCAGGGCATTCCCGTTTGTTTTCTCCTTATTCAGTTTTTCGGGATCGCCAACCAGTTTCCTGTATGATCTTCTTTGCATCCATTTACGTATGATACTTTTCTCAGATGACACATTATTCAGGATGGCAAAATTCTGGGGGATATTGACTCCATAAGGACAATTCATACAATATTTACAGGCTGTGCAATCCACAATAATGTTTTTCCTGTATATTTTGACCAGTTCATCGATGGTATTCAGATCATCTTCATTTAATGAATTGATCCCTGATTTTTCAGCACTCGCACAGTTCTCATCCAGCATTTTCTGGCTTCCCATACCACTGAGCACAACAGATACTTCGGGAAGGTTCCACAAATATTGAAGGGCCCAGTCTACCGCGCTCCTCTGAACTCTCGCCTGAGCCATCACCTCTTTTGCTTCTTTGGGAGGATTGGCTAACTGGCCTCCCTTCACCGGCTCCATGGCCACCACTGCAATATTTTTGGATCCTGCGAGCGCATTGGCTTCGCCGAACTCAGAAACTCGTTTCCCCGCTGCTTGCGGCGGGGTTAGCGAGCGCAAAAATAATAATAAAGGATCGAAGATTCCTCGCCGCTTGCGGCGAGGAGCTTCAATTTCTGATTAATCTGAATGACTTTTTTGTATCGACACGCTGCGGGATAAATCTGACCGTAGGGAGCCTCATACATCCCAGAACCAGTGCAGATACTTTAAATCCTGTTGAACCAAACTCTCTGTATTTCATTAAATATTTACATTAAAAAGGAGAAGCCCAATCCAATCACTCCTCCTGTAACAGATATCAAATTGCCACGCAAAAATAAGATACTCGCAAAATAAACCATGCAGATGTTCAGCATAAGTATCAATAAAGAATTATTTTAGATATAAAGTTGTTAATTGCGGGATATTAGTTAACCATTTTTTACCATGAGGCTAGCATTTTCAACTGCATTTATGCCATTCCTGTTTTCTGCTCTTTTCTGTTTTCAAACCGCAGGGCAGTCAGTTTATCCTCCTATTTTGCTGGATTCCAACACACTTGCAGAGAAAGTCAGTTATTTGAATAGCATCGAAGCCTCGCAGGACAAGCACCACGGACCAAACATCATCATCATCCTGGCAGATGATCTTGGGAAGAATGATATCACCTTATATGACAGCAAAGGTGTTGAGACACCAAATATAAACCGGCTGGCCGATGAAGGTGTTGTTTTCACAGAGGCCTATTCCACCAGTTCAGTTTGTAATCCTTCCCGGGCCGGATTGTTAACCGGAAGGTACCAGCAGCGGTTTGGGAACGAACGTCAGATTATGGGAAGGTATGCCAGGAACAAATTTGAGTTTTTCATTTTTAAGCATTTTATCAATACACGACCGATGTACCTGATTGAGCCGTGGTATTCACCTGCCGAAGAAGAGATGAGAAAACAGGGTTTGCCCGGGTCAGAAGTTTCCCTGTTTGAGTTAATGCATGCAGCAGGCTACAGGACCGGTTGTATCGGGAAGTGGCACCTGGGATACAACGAACCCTTCCTTCCACAGAATAAAGACATCGATGAATTCTTTGGATTTTACGAGGCATTCAGCCTGTATGCGCCGAAAAGCAATAAGGATATGGTGAATTACAAGCACAAGATTTTCCAGGAAAAGCATATCTGGAGGCAAAAAAGAAATGGTCCCTGTGCCCTTGTTCACAATGGTGAAGTGGTGGAAGAAGATGAATACCTGACCTTTAAGATTGCAGATGAGGCATGCCACTTTATCCGGGAAAATGAATCCGATCCGTTCTTTCTGTATGTCCCGTTCAGCGCTCCCCATACTCCTTTCCAGGCGCCTGCATCCTATGCGGATCGGTTTGCTAATACAGAAGACAAAAACAAGCAGGTATATTACGCAATGATTGCCGCGCTCGATGATGCGGTGGGAGAGATCCTGGACCAGGTAAAAGAATCCGGCCTGGAAGAAAATACCCTGATCTTTTTTGCCAGCGACAACGGCGGGGCGACTTATACGGGGGCCACGGATAATGGTGATTTGAAAGGCGGAAAGATCACCCATTTTGAAGGGGGGTTGAATGTGCCCTTTATCATGAAATGGAAAGGCGAGCTGGATCCCGGTAAGCAGTATCAACAACCCGTTTCCCTTATGGATATTTTTACCACGGCATACTCTTCCTGCGAACTTCCGATTCCCATGAATATAGTGGTTGATGGTGTCGATCTCATTCCTTTTTTATCGGGACAAGAGCAACAACCACCACATGAATACCTGTTCTGGCGAACTGATTTCAATAAAACCGTGCGACACGGGAAGTGGAAGTTAATGGTGAATACCCGTGATGACTTTTTAATGCTGTATGATCTGGAAACCGACAAGCAGGAAAAATTTGACCTTGGAGACAAGTATCCAGAGGTCGTTGAACAAATGCTTGCAAAGTACGCAGAATGGGAGCGTGGATTGATCCCCCCGGCCTGGCCGTCCGTAATGGAATACGAAGAGAAGATCGACGGCGTGAAAATGCGGTTTGCGTTTTAACTACCTGCAGGTTTAATTTCGGGATCAGGATCCGGTCAAACACGTTGGTATCGTCGTCCCAGGTGGATAAGAATGCCAGGCAAGCCAGGAATACTTATGTGATGGAATCCTCTCCCAGGTCTTTTATTGAGAAAGTTTCACGATCTGGTCAACCGGAATGGTGTTGGCCATGGTGATCACGTCCTCCTCGTCCTGTATACCTGTGCAACTGAATGTGAGGAGCAAATTGCTCACAGGAACCTGGATATCGTAAGATGCGATTCCCTGATCATCGGTATTTTTTGTCATCAGTGCCTTGTAATTGCTGACTTTTACTCTTTTATGGTTTTCATCAGAGCCGATAAAAGCCGGCATGGCAAGCATTGTGCTGATACCTGCAAGCATGGGGGAATCGCTTATGATTACCACAGATGCATTTTTATTTGTATCCGAATATTCCCGGTTGACATAAAGGCCGGCGAAACCAGCCGAGGTCCCGGTTACATTATCCCCTTCTTCTACCACTGTCATGCCAGACATTTCGGCAGGCAACAGTAAGAGGATCTCTTTGCCAATCACCTGGTTTATCTCGTTCAGCGCCTCCTGCAGTTCAAAACGGGCGCCTTCAAGGTCGCCGGACTGGTAAGCCGATTTTGCTGCATCGAGCCTGGCCTGTACATCCTGGGCCAGCAAATTAATTCCTGAGAAAAGAATCAATACAACAGTACCAAATAGTAGTTTTTTCATTGTTCTCCTAATTCCGTTTTAATTTTTTCAATATCAAATTCCTCAGCGGCAGACATGATCTCCTCTTCGCTTGCAAAGTTGATGCCGTTAACAACGAAGATGGATGACTGTCCGAACGGCACGCTCAGGGTATAGCCTGAATAGTCGTCGTATTCCAGGATACCCCGGTCACCCTTATAAGTAACCCTTTTCTGGTTCTCTTCGGTTTCGTAGGCCCCGCTGCTCAGGTACATGTTCACCGCAGAGAGCATGAGGGCATCGTTGCCAATGGTTACGCGCAATTGCTGATCACCTGTCCGGTACACCCGCTCAATGGTAAGCCCGGTAAAACCGATACTCATGCTTTCCACCTTGTCTTCATCAGGGATCATCCCGAGACCTTTGACCGATTCGGGAAGGCCTTCCAGGATTTTTTGTCCAATTTCCATCTCAATCCCTAAAACAGCCTGCCTTACAGAAAACCTGGCATCGGTATAGTTGCTTTGCAGAAACGCTGTTTGTGCTCCTGCAATGTTTTCCATTACGTCGGGTGGGGTTGTGGTCAGACCGCCACCACGGGTATTGGAAACGGAAGACGACGAGGAGGATTCCTCGTTGGAGGGCTCTTCTTTGATCTTATCATCTCCTATGATCTCTTCCTTCACAACTTCTTTTGCAGCCTCCTTCATTTTTTTCAGTATTCCCTGGGAATAGGTATTCTGACCTGCCAGGAACAACAGGATCAGCACCAGGCCAAATAGAATTCGGTTGTTTTTCATGGATAATTGAGTTTACAATATATTTATTGAAAAAAGAACATCACTGCATCCTTCCGGAGGGTACTACATTCCAGTCAATCAGAGTGTGATCATGCAAGAGATGAGATTAGTGGAATCTTATGCCTGAAGGAAGGGTAAAATTAGACAAAAATAACATCCAACACAATACAAAGGGAATGTTTCTCACAGTGTATTTCCATCGGGTCATCCGGTGCCTATGGCCCGGGTTCCCATCCATCGGTCAGGGTAAGCAGAAAGGCAACAATGTCTTCCATTTCCTGGTTCGTGAGTCCCAGGTCTCCGAGTTCTTCATCATTCACATTTTCAGCTACTTCGGGTGGGGGCCAGGGTGCTATATCCCGGGTGTTGTAAAAAGCCACTACTTCGAATAAGGATTTAAAGACACCATTATGCAGGTAAGGGGGTGTAATGGCAATGTTCCTCAAAGTAGGCACACGGAACTTTCCATTTTCGGCCGGGTCATTCACCGTTATTCCTAACCCGAGGTCAATAAAATCGAAACCATCCGGGTTTAGGTCTGCAGGTAATAAGTAGAACGGATTTTCCGGATTTTTTGGCACTCCCAGGTTGTCATAGGTAAAATCCGTAAACAGGGGAGGTGTGCCATCAAGGGATGGAGTGCTTGGATGGCAGGCCGCACAGTTCCCCTTATTTTTAGACACAAACAATCCCATTCCGCGTATTTCCTTTTCGCTAAGATCTGCCTCTCCCCTTAAAAAATGATCGTACTTTGAATCGAAAGGACGGAATTCAGCAGTTCTTTCATAAGCGGCAATGGCATCGGCCATATATGCAAAGGCGGTGGATTCATCGTCCAGTGCATCCTGACCATAAATTTCTGTGAACATATGCGCATATTCAAGGTCC
>JADHVS010000202.1 GCA_016783865.1 Bacteroidales bacterium | reverse complement strand
TATCCGTATTCATTCCCTCACTTAAAGAAAATCATTTACTTTCTGCTGGTGCGGCTATTGGTGCAATTTGGTTTTTCACCTTCATCAACACGAAAAGTATCCGAAAGGTTGGGTTGGTACAGTTCATCACCACTATAATTAAGATCCTGCCATTGTTATTATTAGGAACAGTTGGATTATTAAATTTTAACAGAACCCATTTCATACCATTAAATTTAAGTGATGAGTCCGGCTTCGATGCAATCACTGCTACGGCCGCATTAACTTTGTGGGCGTTTCTTGGTTTAGAGTCAGCTACCATCCCATCTGATAAAGTAAAAATCCCAACGAAAACAATACCCAGGGCTACTATTGCAGGGATCGCAATAGCCGCCCTGCTCTATATTTCAAGTACGGTAGGAATCATGGGAATCATTGCACCGGCTGACCTGCAGAATTCGGCTGCACCCTTTGCAGATGCCGCAAAAATGATCTGGGGAAACTGGGCCTCCGGCCTGATTGCAATCGCAGCCTCGATTTCATGTTTTGGAGCCTTAAACGGATGGATCCTGCTCCAGGGGCAAATACCATTGGCTGCTGCCAGAGATAAGCTGTTCCCGCCCATGTTTAAAATGGTATCCGGAAAAGGAATACCTGTCATTGGGATCATTATTGCCAGTGTGCTTGCCTCATTTCTGGTAAGCATAAACTATACCAAAGGACTGGTGCAGATGTTTTCATTTATTATTATGCTCTCAACACTCAGTTGCCTGTTGCCATACCTGTTTTCCTCCCTTTCTGAGATTATGCTGTATTTGAGGAAAAAGAAAAACTATAACAAGAATAAATTGGTTATCGCCTTATGTATTTCTGTACCAGCTTTTCTGTATTCCTTATGGGCCATAACCGGCCTGGAATATGAAATTCTCATTTGGGGAGCTATCTTTTTAACAGCAGGGATCCCAATATATGCCTATATAAAGTTTAGCGGGCAAAAGAAGTAAATATAAATATTTACCTGTGAACTTCTTTTAGCCCTGGATATTGTGGCTGGCATATAAGCGGACAAACGCAGCTTTTCAAAAAACCTGAACCTGAAAGTATCGGGATTTCTTTAAATAATCAATTTCTTATGAAACGTCCATGATAATATTTTCATTATAATTACAAAAGGAAATGAAAATATTATCATGGTAAGTTGCACTAGGCCAATTAATTAATAAATATATTTTCTAGTGAAACCTTTAAAGTCAATATCCGGAGTTTTAATTGCCGGGAAAAGGAAAATTTATATTTTTGATATTGATTTTACCTTTTGCGCTCAATGTAAAACTTTCAGCTGTATTGACAGATAAGAACATCTTATAAACTAAAAAGGAGAAAATAATATGAAAAGGCCGGTCATACATTTTTTAGAGAATAATTTAATTGAAAAGATCATATCGGAAGCACGTGATCTACTCTGTAATCTTGGAATAGCCTTACATAACAAGGAAGTCCTGGAATTATTATCCGGATATGGTGCTGCCGTTGATCAGGATAAATTTCATGTACTATTCACAAATGATATCATTGATAAAGCCCTTGGATCAACACCCTCATCATTTAAGTTGTTTGATGTACTGGGAAATGAAACACATGATTTTTCTGGTAATAACTGCTATTTCACACCCGGTTCTGCTGCAATCAATATACTTGACAATAAGACAAATGAAATACGGAAACCTGATACGGCAGATTTCATAAATTACTCCAAGCTGATGAGTGGATTGAAATATATTGCTTCAACGAGTACCGCTTTTATTCCCGCTGATGTAACAGAAAAAATTTCAGATAGTTATCGCCTCTATCTGAGTTTGCTCTATTGTGAGAAACCTGTGGTTACCGGAGCCTTTACTATTGAGGGTTTTGAAATAATGAAAGATCTGCAGCTCGCTGTCAGGGGAACAAAGGAAGCGCTGGAGGCTAAACCTCTAACGATATTATCTTGTTGCCCCACTTCTCCGCTAAAGTTCAGTGATGTTACATCTCAAAATGTTGTTGATTGTGCCCGGTTTGGAATCCCGGTTGAATTCATTTCCATGCCTCTTTCCGGTTTCATGGCGCCTGTGACCCTTGTCGGCAGTTTAATACAACACACCGCCGAAACAATAAGTGGAATTATTATCAGTCAGCTAACTAGTCCCGGCACACCTATACTTTATGGTGGATCGCCTGCAATATTTGATATGAGGTATGAGACTACACCCATGGGAGCGATAGAAACCATGATGATAGATTGTGCTTATAACGAAATAGGTAAATTCCTTGGCTTTCCAACTCAAGCCTATATTTCGCTCAGTGATTCAAAAAGACTCGATGCACAAGCAGGCCTGGAATCATCGATGGGTGCTACACTTGCTGTTCTTTCAGGGATCAACAATATTTCCGGGCCGGGCATGCTCGATTTCGAAAGCTGCCAGAGCCTGCAAAAACTAGTTCTGGACAATGAAATCTGTGGGATGACGCTGAGGATGGCCCGGGGAATTGAACCTAAAGAAGATTTTCCGTCCATCCCTTTGTTCCAGGAATTATTAAAGGAAAAACACCTACTCATTTCAAAACATACACGAAAATATATCAGAGAAGAACATCATTTCCCGGGTAAAATCATTAACAGGGCTAATCTTTCAAGATGGAAGGAAGAAGGAAGCCTGAGCCTGACTGACAGGGCTAACCAGGAGATTGAAAGGCTGCTGAATGAATACCAGCCATCCAGGCTTCCTGAAGATATTAAGAAAGAGTTAATCATTCGTATGGAAGACGAAGCGCGTCTTAACGGAATGGATAAACTCCCGGAATAAAAAATAAGTTCCTTGTTTAATAAGTAATAACAAATCAATATAAATAATATGAATATACTGCAACAGATTTCAGATCAAATAGATCTTGGTGATGCTGAAAACGTATATGAATTAACCACTACAGCTATTGAACAAAAAATCCCGGTAAAACAAATTCTTGACCAGGGTTTGTTAAAAGGAATGAATATCGTCGGGCAGAAATTCAAAGAGCATGAAATATTTCTTCCGGAAGTGCTTATGGCAGCAAAAGCTATGAATACAGGAATGGAACTTATTAAACCATTGCTTCTGTCTGATAATATTCCCATGAAAGCTAAGGTAGTAATTGGTACAGTAAGGGGAGACTTGCATGATATAGGAAAAAACCTGGTTGGAATAATGTTAAAAGGTGCAGGTTTTGAGATCATTGACCTTGGTAATGATGTGACTCCGGAAAAATTCATTGAAACTGCGAAAGCTGAAGGCGCACAGTTCATCGGAATGTCGGCTCTTTTAACAACCACTATGCCTGTAATGAAAGAAGTTACAGACCAGATCAGAAAAGAAAATCTCGAAGGTAAAATAAAAACCCTTATTGGTGGTGCTGCGGTTTCGAAAAGTTATGCTGAAGAAATCGGTGCAACTGCTTACTGTTATGACGGCTCCAATGCTGTTGAATATTTAAACTCAATCATCTGAAACGTCCATGATAATATTTTCAATAATATCATAAAAGATAGTGAAAATATTATCATGGTAAGTTCCACGAGTACAAATGATTAAATAGAATAAATACGAGTGAATATGAAAGCTGTACTTGATCGGATAAAACAAGGAGAAATACTTGTTTGTGATGGTGCCATGGGCTCTTTATTGATGGACCGGGCTAAGGAACATTTACAGGGTTCCTGTCCTGAATATATCAATCTCAGCCATCCGGAAATTATTGAGGAAATAGCAGGATTATATATCAATGCAGGTGCAGACATCATTGAAACAAATACTTTTGGGGGTTCTCCTCTGAAACTGGCAAACTATTCTCTTGATGATAAAACTGAAGAAATAAATACTGCTGCAATAAGGGCTGCAAAAAATGCATCAAACAATAAAGCATATATATGTGCTTCTGTTGGCCCAAGTGGTAAACTTCTCAAACCATTTGGGGATACGGAACCAAAAGAAATTTACGAGAGTTTTTACCGGCAGGTCAAAGTAATTGTTGATACTGGCGCAGATATGATTATTATTGAAACGATGACCGACCTGGATGAAGCATTTCTTGCCGTTGAGGCAACACGGAATATATCTTCGTCAATTCCTGTGATTGTTTCGATGACTTATGAATCTACTCCCAAAGGATTTTTTACCATTATGGGAATAAGTATTGAAAGGGCATCAAAAAAATTAGAAGATTCAGGTGTTGATATTATTGGTTCAAATTGTGGAAATGGAATTGAAAATCTGGTTCTGATCGCAAAAGAACATAAAAAACACTCCAAACTTCCCATAATGATCCAGGCAAATGCAGGAATTCCTGAGCTCAGGGAAGGAATACCTGTTTATCCGGAAACTCCTGAATTCATGGCGGAAAAATGTAAAGAATTAATCAAATTTGGAGTATCAATTATTGGTGGATGTTGCGGTACCACACCGGCACATATAAATGCCATTCGTAAAGTAGTTGATTTAAATATATTTATGACTTCGAAATGAAGCCATGGCAGGAAAAATTACTATTTACAAGCTCCTTCTTATTCTGTCCATATTATTCCTGGCAGCCTTTTTTGTTTGCCTGTTTTTCAATTTTAAAGAGCTGACCGGCCCATCCCTGACCCTCTTCTTCATATTTCTGGCCATAAGTTTTCACGGTATTAAGAGCCTGAGAAAATTTGCATATACGATCTGGATCTTTGCTGCTGTTACAGTCTCGATGAACTATCCAGACTATTTCAGGCAGGTCGGTGAGTTCGACCTGAAAAAAATGATCGTTCCTTTACTGCAGATCATCATGTTTGGTATGGGATCTCAATTGAGCGTGAGGAACTTTGCCGATGTGATACGGATGCCCAGGGGGGTAATCGTAGGGATCGTCTGTCAGTTCACCATCATGCCCGTCATCGGGTTTACGATTGCAAAAACATTTGGATTTCCGGCTGAGATCGCAGCCGGGATTATCCTGATCGGCTCCTCACCCAGCGGACTTGCATCCAATGTTATGTCGTTCATCGCCAGGGCAAATCTTGCCCTTTCGGTTACACTGACCGCCATAGCCACTCTGCTGGCCCCTCTCATGACTCCTTTACTGATGAAATTACTGGCCGGACAATACGTTCCAATCGACTTCATAAATATGATGCTGAGCATTATCAATATTGTTATTTTACCCATCGTTGCAGGATTGATCTTTCATGCCATCGGTTATGGAACCACCGGAAACAGGAGCATCATCTGGCAAGGTATTGTCTACATTCTGATCATTATCGGGAAGAATCTATTAAATTTCCATGCCAATGATCTTACAATCTCAGTTATGGCTGCCAACACTTTAAAAGACATGGTATGGTTCAGCGTGCTACCCATTTTAGCTGCCTTCCTTTTCAGGCATTATGCACGAGGCAGAAAAGACTGGCTGGATAAGGTCATGTCGCTGGTGTCTATGCTTGGTATTGGTATTATCATTACTATTATTACCGCTGCGGGACGAGACAGCCTGATGACGATCGGACTGATGCTCATCCTGGCTTGCCTGATTCACAATACTGCAGGATATTTTCTTGGATACTGGGGTTGCCGCTTGCTCAGGATGGATGAAAAGGATTGCCGTACCATTGCCCTGGAAGTGGGCATGCAGAATGGCGGGCTGGCTAGTGGGATAGCACTTGAAATGGGCAAAGTGACCACAATCGGACTGGCACCTGCCGTTTTTGGACCTATGATGAATATTACCGGTTCATCCCTTGCTACCTGGTGGCGCGGGAAGAACTCAAAATCAGATAAAACCATGAAACGAACATGATTAAAAAAAATCATGTGAGAGCGAAGCGGTTGCATTCGTTCTCAAATTTTTAATTAGTTTGTTTTCAAATAATTATAAAATTTTAAACGAATGAAAAAAATTAACATCATTACCGTACTGTTACTGTTTGGATTAATTACTCCACAAATTATTTATGCCCAGATCGCCACACCTGAGGAGATCAATTTCTATACCCGGGAATGGGAAGGGGAACGCCATCCCGATGGAAGACCGAAAGTATCTGAGAATCTTCTATACCGGTTAATCAACATCTCTATCGAAGAAGCCTGGGGAGTGATGGGGGGCGAAGGATTTCTTAACCAGTTTGAGGGAGGATGGGAAATGATCCATGAGGATCAGCCATTTGTGGGACAGGCGCTCACCGCAGTATATTTTCCGAACCGGCCAGACTATTCAGACAGGCTGCTTGAGAAAGGCCATAGTGAAGGCATGATCGGCGCCATGAATTCATGGCCCATTGATATGCTTCAAAACGGTGATGTTTATGTGGCCGACTGTTTCGGGAAGGTGATAGATGGAACATTGATAGGCGACAACCTCGGGAATGCCATTTTTTCCAAATCAAAGACCGGTGTTGTTTTTGATGCAGGTGCCCGGGACCTGGAGGGCCTTGAAGATATCGAAGGATTTAATGCCTATGTCAGGGGATTTGATCCAACCTATCTCAAAGATGTCATGCTGATGGGTGTAAACGTACCCATCCGGATCGGACATGCCACGGTTTTTCCAGGGGATGTTGTCCTGGCCAAGCGGGAGGGTGTGATCTTCATTCCTCCACAATTGCTTGAAAATGTTGTTATTACAGCAGAATTTATAATGCTGAAAGATACTTTCGGTCATCTGCGGCTGAAGGAGGGTACTTATACTCCCGGACAGATCGATGGCCGGTGGACAGATGACATCAAGGAAGATTTTCTGAACTGGATCGATGAGAACCCGGAACTACTTCCAATGTCACGGGAAAACCTGGATGAATACATGAAGAACCGCACCTGGTAGGAATGTTGGTTCAGCGTTCAGCGTTCAGCGTTCAGCGTGGTTCCTGATTGTCGGCTACAATCCTACTGACTACTGACTACTGATTTTTGTCTTCTCTATTTAAATTTAATCAACTTATTCCTTACATAACCTTTCAATATCACTATCCAGCGTATTGTTAATAAATGCATCGACCGCTTCGTCAATGTTATTTTCCTTTGTGATAAACACCTGAATCTTCCACTCTTCAAAATCATTATACAAACGCCTCCCCATGCCTTTGGCAATAACAATCTGACAATCACCCAATGCCTGAAAGATACCAGAATGGCTGTGGTGATGATCGTTATGGTGTCCCTGGGCATGACCGGTAAAGGTATTTTGACGGTACTCCGATTCAACAACATTCCTGTCCTCAATTTTAAAAATCATAAATCCTGAAGTTCTTCCAAAATGTGGACAGATTGATTCTTTGTCGTCTGTTGGGATAGCTATTTTCATTTTTAGACCATATTAGTGTTTCCAGTAAGTTGGAAACCAGTTAGAAATTACGAGATACGTGTTACGAGTTACGAGGTTAATATTTCCTGACAAAATTAACAAAATAATTTGGTTTTAAACATATGTTCATTATATTTGTATTGAACTTATGTTCATAATAAACTAATTATTCAAAATATGTCACCCAGGCGCAAAAGACACAGGAGAGTAGGCTCTCCCCCGGTTATAAAAGGATTTAAACCATTCGGCCTGCCATTTAACCAGGCAGAGGGGGTGACCCTCCATTTCGAGGAATACGAAGCTCTTCAACTGGCTGATTACAAGAATCTCTCACAGGAAGATGCAGCTAAAATAATGAATGTCTCCCGGCCTACCTTTACAAGGATTTATGACAGCTGTTTGAAAAAAATTGCCCGGGCTTTTGCAGAGGGCCGGTCAATCGTCATTGGTGGTGGAGATGTTCAGTTTGATAAAGAATGGTTCCGCTGCGATGAGTGCAACTTATTGTTCACATCCGATGAAACTA
>JADHVS010000201.1 GCA_016783865.1 Bacteroidales bacterium | reverse complement strand
AAGTTAAACTTCTTTGATAAGCTGTGCAGTTTTCAACCGTAATCCTGTGCAGTTTTCAAACGGTATTTACATCAGGATTGATATGTTGCTTTTTATGTCCCATTTTTCTTTATGGTAGGTGACGGGTGGCCGCTAAACGCAGCAAACGTTGAGCCTAAAATCGAAGAAAATAGGCTGATTTTGTTGCGATTTAGCGGCATGTTGGCAGCAGGTGTTAGTAATAACAACGTTCTGTGTACTAGCATTGTAGATCCTAGTTATTATTTATTCAGTAATCTTTTTAGCTTATTAAAAATATATTCTGCAATAGAGTTCTCAATTTTCAATTTAGGGGGTATTAATTCCATCCATCTCATTAAACCAAAAACTCCAAATATACTTGAAATACCCCATGCTATTATATTGAACCAGTTAGTATTTAGGTGAGGATTTAACGATTTGAATATCAGCGATAAACATATTAAAAAGACACCAAAGAAAATAAAAGTTGTCTTTGCTATATACTTAGAAATATTTCTTATATTATTATCAATTCGTGTAAGCTTCCCTCTTTCATTATTTAAATCCGCACTTATTCTTAGTTGCAAATCCTCAAGTATTTCGGAGGGCGTTTTATCGGTGTATTCATCAATATCATTTAGAGTCTTCTGTTCAAGCAGGGAATACGTCAAATTTGATGCACTGAGCAGAAAAAATTGCTCGTCTGTTATTTGGTTTTCTTCATGCATTCTATTGATGTCTTCATAAAACTTATTTAAAAGGTGGTTATCTAATTCTATTATATTCGAACATTCACTTATCAAACGTTTTATATTGAGATTTTCACTTTTTGTAGGATAATTAGCCCATAAAATAGTTGAGAGAAAAATATCAGTAACACAAACTGGTATCGTAGATTTAAACTCCCAATCACTTCTTTCATATTTCTTGGCAGCGAATGCAATTACTTCATTACTGGTTAATAAAATTGCTTTACTGTTTTTTAAGCTTATTGCCTGCGTTCTTTTGCGTATTTTAAAGATATTAGATATTGATTCAACATCTCTTTCGATTTGATTTACCTTGTACCAAGGTATTTTATAGGATTCATCTTTCTTATAAAGATCTTCAATAGAAGTTTGTAACTTTTGTAGATCCACTTGATACATGTATTCTGACTCTTTAAGTGTTGGTGAATCTGATTTATTGATTGAGAATTTTTTGAGCATTGAATCTAATTGATTCAATTTTATTTGTAGTTGCTGTGAAGAAATGTTTTTACGTATGGCTGTTCTAAGAATTCTTGAACTTCTAGTAATGTCAAAATTTCCAGTACTTAACCTTTTAATTGCATCTTGTATGGTTTTTATAACTTCAACATAATTCAAATCGAATATTTTGAGATTTGCATTATTTTTTAATATTGTTTCGATGAGTTCTTTACTAAGTTTTTGATTTGACTCTCCATTTAGTCCTAACAGATTAAAAATAATAGGTGCATCTAAATATATTTCAACATTATTTAAACTACCTGAATAGTGTTGAATATCTTCGTATGTTATAAGTGATGCTATTGCATGGCCTTTCGCCAATTTAAGAACAGTTTTAAACTTTTTCTGATCTTTAGATTGAAGGTCTATAATAAATTTTGAAATTATATATTTCGCTTTTTTACTTTCCCTTACTTGAGGTAAAACACTATCCCCGTTCGTGCTTGCAAACAGTAGATCTAAATCATATTCTTTAAAAAATGTTATAATCCCTGATTCAATTTCATCTATTGATAATTGGACGGAAAACATTTCTTGACTGAATTTGGTTAAATCATCAACAAGCTCCTTAAATGCGAAATCCAATTCTTCATTTTTAATTTCTTTAACTCCTTCACAAACTTTATCATAATTTATTAACCATTCACCCGCTTGTTTGTTGAGTAAATTGTTTTTTGCCATCCTTTTTAATATTGATTCAATAGCCCCTAATGGAATACTTATTCCATAAAAATCTATCAAATCGTCTTGCACATTCTCTCTTGTAACTTTGTTGTGTTTTTTATTTCTGATGCAGTTACAAACTAATGGAATATAGCTATCAATAATATCCTTGTTGAATT
The DNA here is from genome assembly GCA_016783865.1 of Bacteroidales bacterium. The sequence continues at coordinate 5,775 of JADHVS010000201.1, read as the reverse complement.
TGTCCCAATTATATGAGAGCAATGCCAGACCAAATAATGTTTTATTCATTCTAAATATTTTTTTGTTGCCGTATATTTTATAAGATGCGTTTGACGGTTAATTTTTAAACCAAGTTATTGTAATGTTGTTTTGTTCTTTAATCCATTAATCCATTAATTTGTGTACTGACTTTATTTTGGTATTTCAGGACTTTGTATTTTTTCACTTTTAATACACTTGCCCCAAACGTATGATATCCACAATATTCCGTTTATTCCCTGATAACACTAAATTCCCGCCACCCTTCACTCCTCACCCTCTCCCCTTCACTATCCCAATTTCCTCCTCCGTCAACCAATACAACGCATAAACCATCCGGTCAATCTCCTCTTCGAAGGTAGAAGTATCGGCAGAAGGATCGGAACGCTTGAGAGTGAGGATTTGGTTAACAAAATCTATGCATTTATTTTCCACCTTGTGATTTCTTTCTGGTAGTGGAAAATTTTCAATATCCCCCATTAATAAGGTCGGAAAAATTTTTCTACCGGATTTTGGGGTAGTGATATAATTAAAGTAAGAAAAAAGGCTGCTATTAATTAATCCCAGAAGAAACGCTAAATGATAAGTCGTCTCTGGTTTTAAAACTCCATTAAAAATTGATTGATTATTAAAATATTCTTCCTCTACATATGTCGCACAGATTTTATATTTTCCACTTGTTGTTATTTCTCTGACTAAGATTCTAGGCCCTTTAAAAAATTCTATAGGTCTTTGAAATGCCAACCATGGACCATAACTAAGCCACTTTTTTTCATTCCAACGGAGTGAATACCGTTGAACATCTTTCCCTTCTATCTCCCTTCCATATGTTTCATCTTTTCTGAATTTAAGCGTCCAAGGTCTTTCATTTAATATTCGATCAACTTCTTCTTTTGAAAATTTTAACAATAAGTGCTGCCTTGAATAGACTCCAAGTCCTTTTTTCCATATTGAATGGTCCTTGATTTTCCATTTACACTTTGATAGTTTTTGGTAAACTTCATCGCTATTTAAGTCAAATAAAATATTGAATGAATAATTCGCATTATTCCAATTGTCAGGATCAACGAGTTTGCTTTCATTTGATATTATATTATAGATTTCTGTCTGAATTGACTTTCCTTTATTGATAATTGTTGTTATTACTGGTTCAACTTGAGCTTCCTCAAATGTATCAGAAGGTATTATTGTAATACGATTAATGAAGTAATTACTAAGTATCCATTTTCTCAAATACGACGCTTGAGGTAAACTTAGAATCACATCTGGTACAATAAAACAATGTACTCCTGTTTGATTAATAAAATGCAATGTTATTTCATAGAAGAATCTAAATAAATCATATTTTTTCCCTTGTATAGTATCAAGATATTTTTGATAATATTTTATTTCAATATCCTTAAGCTTTGTAACATACGGCGGATTCCCGATTACTACATCGAAGCCTAAGAACCTTCCGTCATCATCAAGTACCTCCGGAAACTCAAATCTCCACTCAAAGGCGTTCTCATAAATCCGGTTGTTCTTGATGTCCTCGATTTCGGATTCCAGATACCGGATGCCGGATGCCAGATGTTCAATTTTTTTGTTCCAGGCTTTGAGCTCTTTGTCGCTTTTTTCAAACAAAGCAATTTGGTTGGTGAGGGTGAAGAGTTCGCCTTGGAGTTGTTTGAGTTTGACGAGGCGTTTGTCGTTGCTTTTGATCCCGGTTTCGAAGTCGTTTTTGATCATCGCGATCAGCCGCTCCATCTCCCGCTTCTGCTCCTTGTTCTGTGCGTTGCGGTAGGTCATGATCGCCACCCGGTAACTTTCGATCGAAAACCGGCTCTTCTTCAACGCCTCTTTCAAATCCGCATCCAACGCATACCGGCTGATTAACGAGTTGCCGCATTTGATGTTGATATCAATGTTCGGTAAAGTTTGTAGTTCCCGGTGGTTGGATGAAGTAGCGAGGTAGCGAGGTAGCGAGGTAGCGAAATCATTTTCTGAGAACTGGCCTTTGTGTGCCTCTGTGCCTCCGTGCCTTTGTGCCTCTGTGCCTTTGTGCCTCTCTCCCTGAATATAATAAGCGCTCTTTAGAAGTTCTATCCACAACCTCAACCGGCAGATCTTCACCGAATTGGGATTGATGTCCACCCCAAAGAGGCAGTTTTCGATGAGGGTCTGCTTTTCGTGAAAGAGGGTCTCCTGCACGCGCTGACTCTCGGGATTGTTGGGATTGTATTCAAAGATCCGGCCGTCCTCATCGGTCACCACCAGCTCGTCGTTCACCACCTCCACATGGTAATCCCGCAGCGCCTTCCCCTGCCGGTCCATCAGGATCTTCAGCTCGCTCTTGATCGCAATGATCTCATTCAAGGCGCTCACCAAAAAGTGCCCCGATCCTACCGCCGGATCACAGATCTTCAAAGAGTTGATTAGGTCGTTGGCTTGCTGACGGGTAAACCGTGTCCCAATATCATTGTAAATATCATCGAGGGACTCGTATTTTTTATGAATCCTGTCTCCCTCCCCTCCAAGGGGAGGGCGGGGAGGGGCAAACTTCTCCACCACTGCCCTCCTGATCGTCTCCCGGCACATATACATCGTAATAAAACCGGGGGTGAAGAAGGAGCCGTCTTTGTAACCGTTGAGCTTTTCGAAGATCAGTCCGAGCACCGAGGCGTTGATCAGCCTCTTGTTCTCCTCCTGGATCTCTTCACTCCCCTCACTGCTGAAGTCATAGGAATCAAGAAACGCAAACAGGTACTCCAATGTATTCTTCGATCCTTTGATCCGCTTTCCTGTGGTATCTTTCAGTACGGTACTGGAAAGAATGGGAAGATCCAGCGAATCATCCAGGTTGGAAATGAAGATCGCCTGGTGTTCGAGTTCGGTGGGTTCGAACAGCGTTGAGTTGAGATAAGGAACGTTGGCAAACTGATCCGCGATACGAGAATCGCGATACGCGATACTCCCTTCCCCTCCAAGGGGAGGGATTAGGGGAGGGGTCTTCGCGAGGACCTGAAAAAACAGCTTATCCAGATCATCAAAGTCCTTAATCTTTTTGCTATTCAGGAACTCGTATACCGGATTTCCTTTGTGGTAGGCCACAAGCTGGGCTTCGAGGAGTTTCAGGAAAAGAATGCGGTTGATCCAGGTGATAGCCAGTTCGAGGGCAATATTAAACAACCTCTCGTCATTAGTTTCACCGAACTGTGAAGGATTGGATAACCGGGCCATCTTATCATGACTCTCTAACTGCACGATGATATTCTCCAGCAAGGCTCCGGGATTTCGTTCTTTGAACTGCTTTTCGCTTTTCGCTATTCGCTTTTCGCTTTCTGTGGTTCCTTTTCTTCCGATGATCTTCTTACTCCCTTGTTTTGTTTCAACAAGCCCAATGATGTGAAGAAGCTCAGCATAAAACCCTTTATCCAGCGTGTTGCTGTCGTTCGCAAACGGAAGCTTCAGCAGATGTTCCGGGGAGATGACCTTCAGTAGCGCGATCAGCTTCGTGTCATCCGTGCGGTTTGTGTTGCGAAGCGGTTTTTCGTAGTCATGGAGGTTGAAGTAGGTATATTCGATCATTGATACCTGATGCCGGATACCGGATGCCGGATTTTCCCCTCCCTTGTTGGGGAGGGGCTCGGGGAGGGGGAGATGCGGGGCCGCAATTTCTTTGTAAAAAAACTCCGTCCCGGTTCCCGAAAGTCGCCCCTCTTCAAAATCATTGAATTTTTTCACCAGCTCTTTATCCTGGGCGAAGAGCTTCTCGAACAGAGTGGCGTCGAAGAGGTACCATTCAAAGATGTTGGTGACGATGAGGTGTTTGATACCCAGGTTCTTTCCAGTGATACGTTCGCGAAGATAGTATAGGATCAGTTCATGAAATGCTTTGGCGTTAAGGTTCTCCGAAGTGATCATCTCCGTCTTGTTGGAGGGCTTCTTCACCTCGATCAGTACCCCGGCTGCACTTTTTGCATCGGCGCCCATGTGAATCACCAGGTCGGTGCGCCCTTTGGTGTTGATGAAGTATTTCGGGTGATACCAGGTATTCTTCAGGAAGTCGGCTACCAGGTTCTTGTCGTGCTCTTCGCTTTCGGCTTCATTGATGTGGTCAAGCAAGGTAACCAATCCGGATTTAAACCGTTCGATCTCACCACGTGAAGGTTTCAGCTTCAGGTAAGCTTTGTTGAGGGATTTGCGGGGCGATATCGGAACCAGCGCCATAAGGTTTATTTACACCAGTAAAGATATCAAAATACTCTGGATGTAAAAATGTATAGAATACAAAAAACTTCCCACTTCATTATTCCAACTTCCGGTTCTGACTTCTGGCTTCTGGCTTGGTACTGCCCCGCTACCGGATGGTCAATTTCGTCTGGTATGCTTCCGTATCGCCAACCAACTGCACCAGGTAAATGCCTGCAGGAAGAGCCGAAATGCTGACCTGCTCAATAAGGTTTCCGTGAGGAGTGGTAAGCTGTTTCGTTATTACGTCACGTCCGAACAGATCGATGATATGCAGGATATAGGATTGCTCACCTGCCCCGGTCAGGGAGATGGTCACCTCTCCGGAAGCCGGATTGGGATAAACCCGGAGCCGGTTGGTCAACCCCTGCCAGGCGGGATCTGTGGCTGTGATATCCGCAATGGCGAAGTCGTCGATGGCAAAATCCCCTTTCTGGCCACAGGAGGTGATCCCCCTGAACCGGAGAGCGACAACCTGGCCGTTCCAGGGTGAGAGGTCTACCTCCAGTTCTTTCCATTCGTCTCCCTGGTTGCCGAGGATGGGCGGAACAATATCCCCGATTACTTCTGAGCCGTCAAAAAGGTCCACGTGAAACTCTCCGATATCAGCTCCCCAGGCATGGTACCAGAGCGTAAGAGTAGGGGAGACGCCATTTCTAAGATCTACGCAGGGAGTGTTGATGATGGCCTCTTTATCCAGGCAAAAAGTTGAAGGTTCCATATACAGATACTGCCCGGTGGAGGTACCCGTGGTATGATCGGTCGAAGGACCGGTTTGACCGGTAGGTGTTGGTCCGGAATAGGTCCGCCAGTCATGTTGATCATATACGTCATTGGTCAGATTATACCACCCCCCTTCCAGGTCGCAGGTATAGAGCTCGCAGATGGGTGCAGAAACACATTTGGTCCAGGAATCAAAGTTCTGCTCATAGCCGAAAGAAACAGTGATCCCATCGATCACCTCCATGGGGATCTCCAGTGAGTCGTTCGCGGAATTCTGGTCGGGAGCATAGTCTACCCAGGCTTTGAGATTGTAGGTTCCAACAGAGGAGATATCGATCGTCTCAGAGAAAAGATAGAGGACCGTGGAATCCGGATCAATGGTGCCGGCGTAGCCCTCTGCAACAACTGCATTGTTGTCGAGCTGGAATTTCAGCGTGGGATTGATAATATCTTCGGTACCAGAATTCCTGATTTCAACAGAGACTGCCACGGCCGACAGATTCATCAGATCCGCCTGAAACAGGCCCCATCCGGCTGTCGGGATGGCAACCATCATCGCATCCGTGGGGTAGCAATTGAAGGAGCCGGTCTCTCTTTCAATGGCGATGACCCGGCGTCCACGGGCTCCGTTGTCTCCGAGAGCCCTGACGCTGAACCACGAACTGGAAACGGTATTGGTATCCTCCGCGATGAATGAGGTAATGGTTGTTACCCCTATGGAATCCATATATTTTTCACCCAGTTTGCATACCTCGTAGGAGGCGGCCCCGATAACAGGGCTCCAGCTCAGGTGCACGGCA
>JADHVS010000034.1 GCA_016783865.1 Bacteroidales bacterium | reverse complement strand
ACAGACTTGCTGCCCTCTCTGCGGTTAACATTGACTGGTCTATCTACTAGCCACCCTGTTATCAATTAAACTTGCTGTTTCCGCTAAGCGGATGAACTCAATCCTGTAGCCATCTTCATCTTTTCCTCTGGCCTTTTTAGCTGCTGCAATTACATGATCATAACTTGATTTTGCCTTGAATTCAGAATCCCTGAGCAGCATTCCAAATTCAGCAACTGCTGCTGCAAAGGTGAAGTTATCCGAAAGATCATCTTCCTTGATGTCCCTCTCCCTGATCTTGTGAACGATCAGTTTGCTCGTATCCTCATCAGGCTTCTTGTAACGAAGCTTCAGGGTCATCAGATCAGGACTCTTATTCAATGTAACATTTTGATATTCAAGAGGATCACTTCCTGTTACCTGTTCGTCTGAATCGGCGGGAATGATCTCATACAACGCTGTAACAGTATGCCCTGATCCGATATCTCCTGCATCCTTGGTGTCGTCGTTGAAGTCCTCCCTGTTGAGCATCCTGTTCTCGTAACCCACCAGGCGGTATGCTTTCACATGGGCCGGATTAAACTCAATCTGGATCTTTACATCTTTGGCGATGGTATAAAGCGTTCCCCACATCTCTTTACCAAGCACTTTTTTAGCTTCAAGGATATTATCTATATAGGCATAATTACCATTTCCCGCATTGGATAGTTTTTCCATTTTGGAATCTTTATAGTTGCCCATTCCGAATCCCAGTACAGTAAGGAATACACCTTCGTCCCTCCTGTCTTCGATCAGCCTTTCCATGGCTGCATCTGAGCTTTCGCCCACATTAAAATCTCCATCTGTGGCCAGGATAACACGATTGTTACCACCACGAATGAAATTCTGCTTAGCAATATCGTATGCCAGTTTGATGCCTTCTCCACCGGCCGTTGATCCACCTGCTTCCAGGCAATCGAGTGCTCCGATGATGGTTTGCTTTTGATCACCGGGAGTGGATTGAAGTACTACACCCGCGGCACCGGCATATACTACCATCGCTACCCTGTCTTCAGGTCTTAATTCCTGAATCAGGATTTTAAAGGCTGACTTCAGTAATGGAAGCTTGTTCGAATCCCAGCCCATCGAACCGGATACATCAATTAAAAAAACCAGGTTACTCGGAGGAAGATTTTCCACTTCAATTTCCTCACCCTGCAATCCTATGCTAACCAGGTGATGCTCCTCGTTCCACGGACACTTACCCATCTCCAGATGAACGGCAAAAGGATGCTCATCGGTTGGTTGGGCATAATCGTAATCAAAATAGTTGATCAGCTCTTCGATCCTTACTGCATCTACAGGAGGCAAAGAATTATCATTCAGGAACCGTCTCATGTTGGCATATGAGGCCCGGTCAACATCGACCGAGAAGGTCGACACCGGATTCTCCAGTACCAGTTTGAAGGTGTTCTCATCTATTTTATCATACGATTCTGTATTGAATGGGATATTGGTATAGCCATCTCCTGAGCTGGTAACACCACCCATTCCAACAGCCTGCTTACTCCTTGCCATGGGAAATGCAGCAAAAACACTTCTGTCTTCAGCCACTTCCTCTGCTTCGAGATAAACTATTTCGGGACTCAAAGCTACATTTATGACATTTGTATTGCCAATTTTCATTTCCTGGGAAATCATTCCCGGCATACTGAAAACAAGCTTTTTTGCATCATCGGCTACTGTTATGGTATAGGTCCCGTCAAACCGGGACAGTGTAGAATTCTGTGTACCCTTTTCCGTGATGAGTACACCTGACAATGGCAATCCATCAGATGAATCGGTTATCTTGCCAGTTATCGTCTTTGTTCCCTGCTCCGACAGATTTGCTGTGGTAAGGAAAACTAACGAAATAATAAATGAAATTAATTTACTCATGATTATAGATTTTAATTAATTGCTGAAACTTTGGTGATCAAAAACCAAATTTGATGCCACGGATGGGCATTTAACATTCTTTAACCTTTGAAGAGAGTTACGAGGTGGCATGGGTTCGGGAAAGGGGTGTGACATTCATATGGAGAATACAGGATGAAATTTTCTTTCATGCCCTGCACCCACCACATACACCTGCGATTCACGATTCGCGACTCACTATTCACCTCCCACGTTTTAATTTAAAATGATTTTAAATTAGAACGTGGGATGAAAAACTGACAAAAAGCAATCCATACAATTATCAACATATCTATTTTTGTATTCGAAAATTTAAACCGCTGGGAGAATCAGATGTCAGCCAAGGAGATAAGACACGAAGGAATAGTAGAAGGTATTGATGAACAGGAAGTTACTGTCAGGTTTCTATCCAATTCAGCCTGTTCTGAATGCCATGCAAAAGGCGTATGTTCTGTTTCCGGTTCCGCGGAAAAACAGATTGTGGTGGATTCTCCCGGCAACAACTATAACACGGGAGATAAAGTAGATATTATTTTAGCCAGATCGCTTGGTTTCAAAGCACTCTTATTGGGCTATATTTTCCCTTTTCTGACTGTTTTCTTCACATTGGTTATTGTTTTAAGCCTTACAAACAAAGAAGGCCTGGCAGGGATTGCGGCCCTGCTGATCCTTGTGCCCTATTACTTATTGTTGAAATTATTTAATCACAGGATTACCGGGAAATTTGTATTTAAGCTCGGGAAAAGCGAATGAATCCGGTTTTACTCTATACGATCATATCCCTTAGCGGCATTGGTATCATTGCCGCCATAATACTCTATGCTGTTGCCCAAAGGTTTAAAGTCATTGAGGATCCAAACATTGATATCGTTGAAGATGCCCTGCCCGCAGCCAACTGTGGCGGATGCGGATTTCCAGGATGCAGGAATTTTGCCGAAGCCTGCGTGAAAAGCGATGATATGTCGGGATTGTATTGTCCTGTCGGGGGAAATGATACCATGAATAAAGTGGCGGAATTGCTCGGGAAAAAGGCAGAAGAGCAGGATCCCCAGGTGGCCGTAGTCAGGTGTTCCGGATCATTTGAACACCGTCCGCGCATCAATGTTTATAATGGGCCCGCATTGTGTGCCATTGCAAGCAGCCTCTATTCGGGTGACACGGGATGTGCTTATGGGTGCCTCGGGTTTGGTGATTGTGTTGAATCATGTGATTTCGATGCCATACATATGAATTCCGAAACGGGATTGCCGGTTGTCACCGATGATAAATGTACGGCATGTGGCGCCTGTGTCGAAGCCTGCCCGAAAGATATCATAGAACTCAGAAAGAAAAACAAAAGAGACAGGAAAATATTTGTCAGCTGCATCAATGAGGAAAAGGGTGGAATTGCCAGAAAAAGCTGTAATGTGGCTTGTATTGGATGCAACAAATGTTTCAAGGTCTGCCCCTATGATGCCATTACAATGGGAAATTACCTGGCTTACATTGATCCGGTTAAGTGCAAGCTTTGCAGGAAATGTGTTGTGGAGTGTCCTACCGATTCTATACTCGAAATTAATTTCCCGCCAGGAAAAGATAAATCCGAAACTGCTGTCAATGAGATGACAGGTGCTGAACCTGTAATAAAAGACCCGGATACCAGTGGATCAGAAAACGGTAACCAGAATCAAGATGCTTAGAACATTTACAAAGGGTGGCATTCATCCGGCTGAGAATAAAATCACAGCAGGATCAGGCATTACTGTACCTCCATTGCCCGAAGTGGTTACCATTCCGCTGCTGCAACATATTGGTGCCCCTTCAAAACTCATTGTTGACAAGGGGGATGAAGTCCGGGTAGGACAATTACTGGCCAGGAGTGAGGGTTATATTTCAGCCAATCTTCATTCATCTGTTTCGGGAAAAATTGCCAGGATCGATAAATTTATTGATAACTCCGGGTATAAGCGCAATTCCATACAAATTGAAGTGACCGGTGATGACTGGCTGGAAACTATTGATCAAAGCGATACCCTGGTCAAGGAATTCGGGCTCACCCAGCCTGAAATAGTAAAAAAGATCCAGGAATCGGGCATTGTTGGTTTGGGCGGTGCCACATTCCCCTCCCATGTTAAGCTTTCTGCTCCCAGGGAAAAGAAGACTGAATGCCTTTTGATAAATGGTGTTGAGTGTGAGCCTTATTTAACAGCTGACCATGTTCTGATGCTGGAAAAGGGTGAAGAGATAATGGTTGGAATACGGATCATAATGCATGCCCTTCAGGTTAAAAAGGCTATTATTGGTATAGAAGCCAATAAACAGAATGCCATTGATCATTTATCCTTACTTGCCGGTCATTATGAAGGGATCAGGGTTCTGGGATTAAAAGTCAAATATCCACAAGGTAGTGAGAAGCATCTCATCAAGGCCGTGCATAACCGCGAGGTACCTTCAGGTGGACTGCCCATCGATATGGGTTGCGTGGTATTTAATGTAGGAACAGTATTCGCTGTGTACGAAGCCGTCCAGAAAAATAAACCATTAATAGAAAGGATAACAACGGTAACAGGAAATTCACTAAAATCTCCTGCCAATTTTAAAGTTCGGCTGGGAACATCAATCGCCCATCTCATTGAAGCTGCAGGAGGTATGCCGGAGGATACAGGCAAGGTCATTTCAGGAGGTCCTATGATGGGCAGGGCGATCAATGATCTCAATGTTCCTGTCACAAAAGGAACATCAGGTATTTTGCTTCTCAAAGAGGAAATTGCACACAGGAAACCTGTCCAGAACTGTATCCGGTGCTCTAAATGCATATCAGTCTGTCCTATGGGAATGGAGCCATACTTAATAATGGCAATGACGGTAAATGAAAAGATAGATATGCTGGAAGATAACCATATCATGGATTGCATGGAATGTGGTTCCTGCAGTTATATATGTCCGGCGAATCGACCCTTGCTGGATTATATAAGGTTTGGCAAGGTGAAAGTCAGGGAGTTTAAGAGGAAGAATCGTGAATCGTGAATCGTGAATCGTGAATCGTGAATCGTGAATCGGGGGCGTGGGGATGTGAGGATTGAGAATTGTGTATAAATTATAATACAGATAAACAGAGTAACAGAGTAACTAATAAACCGATAAACCAGATAAATGAATTTATTAAAAGTATCACCATCCCCGCATGATCATTCCAGTGAGACAGTCAGTCGCCTGATGTATGGTGTGATCATTGCACTGGCACCTGCCTTTGTGGTATCGGTGATATTTTTTGGCCTGGGTACTATTCTGGTTACCGGAACGGCCATGATCTCTTGCCTGCTGTTTGAATACCTGATCCAGCGATTTCTTCTGAAACAGCCAACCCAGATCAAAGATGGCTCTGCCCTTATAACCGGAATCCTTATGGCTTTCTGCCTTCCCGCAAATATACCCCTCTGGATGGTTATTATTGGAAGCCTTGTGGCCATCGGGATCGGCAAAATGTCGTTCGGAGGACTGGGGAATAATCCATTCAACCCGGCACTGGTAGGACGTGTGTTTCTGTTTGTCTCCTTTCCGGCATCATTGACCAGCTGGCCTGTACCTGGCCAGCACTGGGCATCATACATGGATGCGACTACCGGAGCAACACCACTGGCCATCATGAAAGAAGGGCTTAAAAATGGTGAACCGGCATCTGCACTCATGGAACAAATACCTTCATATATTGACATGTTCATAGGGCGCATGGGTGGATCGGCCGGAGAGATTGCGGCGGTTGCACTCCTTTTAGGATTAATTTATATGCTTATCAGGAAAATCATTACCTGGCATATCCCTGTGTCTATATTGATCACTGTGGCTGTTTTTACTGGTATCCTCAGGTACATTGACCCGGAAAGCTATGCCAATCCCTTGTTTCATTTATTAACAGGCGGACTGCTGCTGGGTGCGATATTTATGGCTACCGATTATGTCACCTCACCCATGTCAACACGCGGGATGTTTATCTATGGTATTGGAATTGGAGTTATCACGGTAGTTATCAGGATCTTCGGATCCTATCCTGAAGGTGTGCAGTTTGGCATCCTGACCATGAATGCATTTGTACCTTTAATTAATAAATATGTCAAACCTAAACGCTTTGGAGAACAGCAAAAAGATGAGTAAGCGGGAATCAACATTTATTAATATGGTTTTAACCCTGTTCCTGGTTACGGCTGTGGCCTCTTCAGGACTGGGATTCATATATGGGATTACCAAGGAACCCATTGCTGAAGCCAAGCGGATCAAGAAGCTGAATGCACTCAGATCTACCTTACCGGAATTTGACAACGAACCTGCCGAATTGGTTGAAGCACTCTTTATCGATGGTGACTCGGTATATCTGTATAAGGGATACAACCAGGAAAAATGGATCGGAACGGCCGTTGAGACTTTCACCAACCTGGGATTCAGCGGCAAGATCCGGATTATGGTAGGATTTAATCCCGACGGAAGCATTTTCGATATATCGGTCCTGGAGCATAAAGAAACTCCCGGCCTGGGAGATAAGATTGAAAAGAAGAAATCCCAGGACAAGAAAACCGGGTTGTCATGGAGCAGTCAGTTCAAAGGAAAAAATCCGTCTCAAAATGAACTTAAGGTTACCAAAGATGGTGGAGAAATCGATGCGATAACTGCTTCGACGATCAGTTCCAGGGCCTTTTGTGATGCTGTAAACCGGGCTCAAAAAGCCTTGGAACAAATATCGACTGAAAAATAAAATGATATGAACCATTGGAATAACATAAGCAAGGGCTTTTTTAAGGAAAATCCTGTATTTGTATTGTTCCTTGGCCTCTGTCCCACCCTGGGCGTTACCACTTCGGCCTTCAATGGACTGGGTATGGGATTGGCTACTACGTTCGTTCTCCTTATGTCGAACGTCGTGGTCTCCCTGATCAAGTCATTCATTCCCGATAAGGTAAGGATCCCTTCCTATATTGTGGTAATCGCAGCTTTTGTAACCATTGTAGAGCTCGTCATGCAGGCCTTTATTCCCGATCTTTTTGATCAGCTGGGACTGTTTATTCCTCTCATCGTTGTGAATTGCCTTGTTTTGGGACGGGCAGAAGCTTATGCTTCCAGGAACAGCCTTCTGACTTCTTCCATTGATGGTTTGGGTATGGGATTGGGATTTACTATGGCGCTGGTCATGCTGGGTGGTGTGAGGGAAATACTCGGTAGTGGCTCAATATTCGGACTTGAATTTATCAACGGCGACGCCATGCTTATATTTGTCCTGCCACCCGGAGCATTCTTAGCCCTTGGATATCTTATTGTGATCATTAACAAATTTAGAAAAACAGGGACATAGAAATGGAATATATTGTAATTGTCATATCCGCAGTCTTTGTCAGCAATATAGTGCTGTCTCAGTTCCTTGGCATATGCCCGTTTATCGGAGTATCAAATAAGGTTGAAACAGCCGCCGGCATGACCGGAGCGGTTATGTTTGTGATGGTTATATCCACCCTGGTCACCTACCTGTTGCAGGTCTATATCCTGGTGCCGCTGGGAATTACTTTCATGCGCACAATCACTTTTATCCTGGTGATTGCATCACTTGTCCAGATGGTTGAGATTATCATGAAAAAAGTAAGCCCGTCCCTTTACCAGGCACTTGGAATTTTCCTGCCCCTGATCACCACCAACTGCGCCGTCCTGGGAGTGGCCATGCTGGCTGTACAGAATAATTACAATCTGATGGAAAGCGTGGTGTTTGCCATTGCCCATGCACTGGGTTTTGGACTGGCATTGATTATTTTTTCAGGTATAAGGGAACAACTCGATTTGCTTGATGTCCCGAAACAGATGAAAGGCGTGCCGATCGCTTTCATCGTTGCCGGATTGCTCGCACTGGCCTTTATGGGTTTTACAGGAATTGTGTGACGGCCTATTTAATTTTTGCGCTCTTCTTATCAATATTATGCTGATACCTGGCCGCCAGGGCAGCACCTACCAGACCTGCATTGTTTAACAATTGAGCCGGAACAACTTTAGCTTTTACCGTCAGATATTTCAGAAATTTTTCACCCTTTTTACTGGTACCGCCACCCAGTATTATCAGGTCGGGCCATGTTAAAAATTCCATTGCATGAAGATATTCATCAAATCTTTTGGCCCATTCCTCCCAATCCAGGTCTTCATTTTTACGGGCGGCATCAGAACAATACTTCTCTGCATCCATTCCATGTAATTCAATATGCCCCATTTCCAGGTTGGGCACCAGCCATCCGTTTGAAAACATCACCGTGCCGATCCCTGTTCCAATGGTACACAGTAAAACAGTTCCCGGCACATTATTTCCTGCACCAAATTTCATTTCAGCCAGGCCTGCAGCATCTGCATCATTAACAACAGTGACAGGAAGTCCGGTTACTTTGGAGAAAAGTTTATTAACATTAGTATCAACCCAGGAATCATCTACATTGGCCGCCGTCCTGGCAACACCTTGCTGGATTACCGCAGGAAAGCCACAACCAACCGGACCATTCCAGCTAAAATGCTTCACAATCTCATTAATTACTTCAGCGACGTTTTCCGGTGTAGACGGATCAGGTGTTGTAATTCTGTATCGCGACTCCAGAATAAGCCCGTCTTTAACATTCACAGGGGCTCCTTTAATTCCGGAGCCTCCAATGTCAATACCGAGGATTTTTGCGTATTTCATTACAACGTTTTTTAAAGGGTATTCCAGAAATTAATGTTGAAATATTTTCTCCAGGTTAAGCGAGTTTTAAAGATAGGTAAATTTGATTATAAGCCAAACAGATACAGTTCTCTAATCAAATGATATTAAAATGGTATTTGATTAATGGTCAAAACTGGAGCACAGTATTTTCAATTGTTACATATTTTCTGTAAATTGTTTGTTGGTCTTTTACTAAATTCCTACAGAACAGCATTATGGAACAATATCTGATTCAACTCATTAAGGTTAACAACCGGGTGATTATCCCTGAAATTGGTGCCCTGATTGCCAGAAATACAGATCCCCTTGAAATTGGTTTTAACGGTTTGCTTAGTTTTAATGATGGTCTCCTGACAGGCCATATCATTCAGGCTGAAGGAGTATCGTTCAAAGAAGCCAATGATAAGATGATGGCATATAAGGACGATCTATTGGATCAGCTGAATAAAAAGGGTGAGGTAACCCTGAAGGATATTGGCAAGATTACCATTGATGCGGCAGGCAATAAATCATTTGTTGGTGCAGAAGACAGAAGTCAGGAGTCAGAAGTCAGAAGTCAGAAGGAAGAAAAGGAAAGGATTAAAGCTGAGACTATAGCTAAGAAGAAAGAAGAAGAGGAAAAAGCTAAAGAGAGAAGTCAGGAGTCAGAAGTCAGTAGACAGAAGAAAGAAGAGGAAAAGATTAAAGCTGAGACTATAGCTAAAAAGGAAGAAGAGGAGAAAGCAAAAGAGAGAAGTCAGGAGTCAGAAGCCAGAAGTCAGAAGAAAGAAGAAGAGGAAAAGATAAAGGCGGAGGCTGAAGCTAAGATGATGGAAGAGGAAGAAAAAGCTAAGACTGACACACAGGCTAAAAAGAAGGCCGGCGAAGATAAGACAAAAGCTGAAGCGGATGTAAAGAAAAAAGCTGAAGAAGAGAAAACCAAAGCTGAGGCGGAAGCTAAAAAGAAAGCTGAGCAAGAGATTAAGAAACCGGCAGCAATAAAAGGCAAAGCCGAAAAAGCTGCCTTTACACTGGACGAATCGCTGACCGAGGTCGATGTTGATGCCAGCCAGGACATGAAAGATGTTAAGGCCACCAAAGAAGATGCTAAATCAAAACCACCTTTTACCCTGGATGAATCTGATCAGATAACTGATGCAGAACCTGCAACAGAATCGAAAGAGACTGAGATTAAGGATAAACCAGAATCTAAGCCTGAACCCAAACCTGAACCAAAGCCAGAACCCGGAATTGAAGCTACTCCGGTTGCAGAAAAGGCCGAACCAAAGTATGTCGTTAATGAGTCTCGCACTCCTAAATACCCACCCCCGCCACCAATTGAAGAGAAGAAAGTCACGACGGCTCCTTCCCGAAAGAAAAAAAGAGTATGGATCATCCCCGTAGCCATCATTGCCCTGCTCATCATTGCCCTGGTGACAGGATATTTCTTCTTCCCTGAACAATTAAACAGGATCCTCCCGGAAAAGATAGCCGCTATCCTGCCTGAAAGAGGACAACAGGCTGAAGAATCCATCGAACCGGTTGAAGCCATCGCAGACGAACCCATCGTTGAGGAACCAACTGAATCATTGGAAGAAGCCGAAAGCACTTCACCCGAAGCTGAGGCGGAAGAAACAACCACACCGGTTGAAGCAGTACCAGCTGAAACCTCAACAGGAAAGCAATATTATATTGTCGCCGGATGCTTCGAAAAAAGGGCTAACGCCGATAAATATGTGAGTGAGTTACAACAGGCAGGCCACAATGCAAGGGTTTTCGGGACCCGAAATGGGAACCTGCATGCAGTGTGCTTTGACTCGTTTAAAACAAAATCAGAAGCGCTTGCTGAAATGAACAGGATCAGGCAGGAGAAAGAACCTAATGCCTGGGTGCTGTACTACTAAAATTCTATTTAGCAGAATAAACCGCTTTGAACTTAGCATACTCCTCCACCTTCGCCCGGCTGAAATAATCCGGATGATATCCCTTGTTTATGTACAGTTCCGACTGGTTGCAATAAAAATCACTGGCAGGTATACCGGATACACCTGTAGGAATGACCGTCCAGGATTGATCCCAATCCCAGGTCGTAAATATATGGCGTTGCGATGCTCCGTGATTTGCCTTATACGGATCATTGAATGAATAGGAAAAGGGACAAACCGTATGGTAACTGCCACCGGGGATAAATGGTCCCCTGTCGAGACCAAACACCAGCTTTAATATGTTAACACTGCCCAGGGCATGATTGAATATGATCTGATGCATATTTCCCCATTCCCATGAATCGATATCGGTGCCCTGTTTTTCTTCCAGGTCGTATACTGCACTAACAAAGCTGGCCAATACCATATCCTCAACGGTTTCCACCTTATCAGTTGTGGTAACATCATCACACCAGCTGATGTCCTGCCCTTCAGCAATTCTGTCGATCGCATATGAGCTCAGAATATCCTGGTTCATGAATTGCTTATACAACTCTCCACCGAGCTCATCCACAAAAACCGAGCGGACCAATTCATAATAAAATGCTTCAAAAATAGCAGGTGCCGGATTTTCCGGATTGTATTTAAAATCCCATCCGACCAGGACATCGAGTGCTTTTTTCTCCTGATCATTCAGGGTGGCACTTCCCAGCATGGGCAATATCCTTTTGAGTATCTTCTCTGACCATTTTGATTGCTGGTCGGTCTGGATAGCCTTCATATCTCCTACCCCCATTAACTTATTCTTGCTCAATAATTCCTGTATCCGGTGGAAGCGGTTGGGCAAATCATACCATTCACTGATCTGGTAAGGATATTCCAGGTCGGTTGTCCGGTTGTTGGCAGAAACCACCACCCCTTCAGGAGGATTAAACTGATGAGGTAATTTATCAAAAGGAACCAATCCTTTCCAGTCATACTGATCGGTATCTCCGGGAGCTAATAAGCTTCGATTGCCTTCCCGGATAGGAACACCTGCACAACAGTAGAGGCCAATATTACCAGCCACATCACCGTAAACAATATTCTGACTGATCGATGCAAATGAATTGGCCCCGTTTTTAAAATCATCCCAGTTCTGCGCCCTGTTAAGCAGATAAACCGTTCTCAATTCGTTGCTGTATTCATTCCCGATCCAGTGCATCGAGATTACCTTGTCTGGTATATCTTTAAATCCCGACACAATGGGCCCCCTGTGATTAAACCGGTTAAATTTCGTGACCGTCTCCCCTCCCTTTATGCTAATGGTTTCCTCAACTACTTTCATGCTTTTCCATTCTCCATTAAACTTATACTGGTTTGAGTCTTCGGGATTTATGGTTTCCAGGTAATAGTCAATGTCATCCAGCATTACATTGGTCATGCCCCAGGCAATACTATCATTGTGACCACCAATAATGAATGGTGCTCCCGGCAGGACGACACCCGTTACATGTACTTTCCCCGGCACATGCTGATGCATCTGGTACCATATCCCCGGTGCCATATCCAGTCCCAGGTGCATATCATTGGCCACGATCGGGAATCCTGATTCGGAGCGTTCCCCGCTGATGGCCCAGTTGTTGCTTCCCGAAAAAAATTCCAAACCCAGATCCTTAAGTTTCTCTGTTGCAGAAAGCAACTCATTATCCAGGGCTTCTCCCATCTCTTCTGTAAATCCAGGGAAAATCGGCGCCTGCAGAGCGAGATCAGGAAACAGTTCCTTAAACTTATCCTCATCCACCAGTCCCTGGATTTTGAAAAGAACCGGTTCAATCGCCCATGACATGGACAGGTTCCATGCCATATAACCCAGTAAATTTAAAGTGTGCTCCGGCTCCCATTTGTCTGGTTTATAGCCGAGTACAGCAAATTCAAAAGGCAATTTTTTCTGGTTGGCTTCAATGAATTGATTCACACCATCACAATAGGCTTCAACGCATCGCATTATTTCAGGATCGGTCTTACCCAGCAGCATCTCCGACTTTTCAGGAATTCTCAATGCCCTGAGAACCTGGTCGGCTTCGATCATATCTGCACCCAGTATCTCCGACAACCTGCCCTGTGTCACCCTTCTCAGCAGGTCCATCTGCCACAGCCGGTCCTGCGCAGCCAGGTACCCGACAACCCTGTACAGATCGTCCTCACTATTCGCATATACATGAGGATTACCATATTCATCTCTTAATACTTCTACAGGATCAGTCAACCCTGTTATCTGAACATCCTCATTATAGTCGGGAACAGCCCTGTGCGAAATGTTTCGAATCAGAAAAAACCCGAATACCACTACAAGAAGTATCAGGACCAATAAGATTTGTAAAACACGCTTTAAAATTTTCATAGTTATATGGTTAATGTGTTTTCTACTGTCTACTGTCTACTGTCTACTGTCTACTGTCTACTTATTTAAGTTTTATTTCAAACTGCTTCAAACAACCAACGGCAATCAGGTATTGCGCAGCAACATAAGTACTCATAATAGCAATCCTGGCCAGTGGAAATTCAAAGGTAAATTTATCAATGGCGATCAGGGAGTCGGATAAGATAAAAAACATGGCCCCGATCAGTACAAGCTTATAACTCAGGCGGTTGACTTTTTCCTTACGGTTAATGGCGGCCGACAGCATCGTTAATATGACAATTGTATATGCAATAACAGGTATTTTCATGTCCCCCAGACCATCAAACAACAACCATACAATGCCAATCCCATAGGCAATAACAATAAAAATAAGCCAAAACTTTCTAAAAAATAAAATGTTTGATCCACGCGTTGAAAAGAATGCAGACAGGTATATAAGTTGAGCAATAAGAAACCCGGACAGTCCCACCATAAAAAAGATATCATTAAATTGATTCAACTGCAGGGTAACATCTCCAATCCAGGAAAATAACAGGGCTGCCAGGATCAGCCTGTGAAATAAATTCATTTGCGACCTCACCAGGCGGTAATACAATACCATCAGCAAAGGAATGATAAGTGCTTTAGCCGCGATGGTTATCCATACAACTTCAATGGTTTCAAGCGCAATAAAAATAATACTTATGGCAAAATAGAAGGTGGTCAGGTTCCTGGTTGACATTGTGTTCAATTTGTGGAGATCTGATTGTGAGATATAAAAATAAAAATAATTCCTATATTGTGTTTACCATTATCACTAAACCATTACGAATCATGAAAAAGGTATCCATTTTCCTTCTTTTCATCTTGCTGTTATCAGTAAGTGCATTTTCCTCGGATGAAAATCACTTGAAATCAGATGAATCGAGCAAGGCCGATTCAGTGAAAACCGGCTGGTCATTCGGAGCCGTTCCGGTGGTGGCATACGACCGGGATGTCGGTTTTAAATATGGGGGGCTGGTTAATTTCTATCATTTTGGTGATGGATCGAGGTATCCAATGTATGATCATTCATTGTATTTTGAAGTATCGCGCACAACCAAAAAAAGTGGTATCAACCAATTTACCTATGACTCGGACAAGCTGATCCCTGGGATACGCACGGCAACAGAAATCAGTTACTTCACCGAAAAGGGCCTTGATTTTTATGGTTTTAACGGGTATGAGTCAAAATTGAATTTGAATTTTTCTGACGATCAGCACGACCAGTATATCTCCAGGATGTTTTACCGGCAGGATCGAAAAATGCTCAGGTTAAGGGCAGACTTTTCAGGAGGCCTTAAAGGAGATCATTTGAAGTGGTTTGCCGGGGTGGAATTTTATAATGTCAATATTGATACCGTTGATATTGATAAATTAAATAAAGGACAGTCGGATGAAGACAAGCTTCCGTATATTGGAGGAGGTCTGTATGGTTTGTATACAAATCAATGGGGAATTATCCCCCAGGATGAAATCAATGGAGGCAGCCATACATTACTTAAGGGTGGTGTTATTTTTGATACCAGGGATAATGAACCAAATCCAATGAAAGGGATATGGACTGAATTCATCGTGGTTGGAGCACCCTCATTTTTAAGCAATCGCGATCTTTCATATATTAAGCTTGCGATCACCCACAGGCAATATTTTACCATCATACCACGAAACCTGAATTTTGCATACAGGTTAAGCTATCAGGGGAGACTATTCGGGGACATACCTTCTTATATGCTGCCATTTGTATTTAACTGCCCTCCCAGTTTTACCCGGGATGGCGTTGGGGGATCAAAAACGGTTCGAGGAGTATTAAGGAACCGTATTGTCGGAGATGGATTTGTGTACGCAAATACGGAGTTAAGGTGGAAGTTTGTCCATTTTACTTTCCTGGGACAAAACTGGTACCTGGCATTAAGTACTTTTTTAGATGCGGGGATGGTTGTGCAGAAACATGATTTCACCAAGCCAACCTTCACGGATATTACAATTAACGGACAAACCTATACCCCTCAGGATTTCTTCCCGGATGAGAACGAAAGCCTGCATTTAGGCTATGGTGCGGGATTGCATATTGCACTCAACCAAAACTTCATTATTGCAGTTGATTATGGAATGACTTTCCGGCCGGAGGATGACGGGACGAAAGCTCCGTATATAGGACTAAACTTCTTATTTTAGATGATCGCCTGATCTGAGGTGCGAGGTTAGAGGTGCGAGGTGCAGGTTACAAGTTGCAGGTTGCAGGTAAATGAAGTCAATCGATAATACCTTCGAATTGTGCGGCCTCAATGATTTCCTCTTTATTCAATATGGAAGAATACTGCAGTTCTTCATAGAGCCGTTCTACTTCATCCATTTCTCCCAATTCATAATTAATGAACATGAGATAAAGGTAGACAGTACCGAATACAGGCGACATGAAATCGTTGTGTGTGGCTAAAAGGTCTTCAAAATGCTTTAATGCTTCTTTCAGTTTCCCATACTCATACAGTAACATTCCCTGGTTGATCTTTTGATTCAGCTCTGTGTCAAGCATAACATATTTAAAGGAAAAACATGCATTGGGACAATCCTCAATGATATCAATGTATTTGAGGTCAGATGGAATGGGCTGAAATACCAGGATAAAGCTTACTTTTTCTCCGATGGCTTCGAATTTATGTACTTCAGGACAATCCGGTATGCCCATGGACTGGGTCATCCTGAATTCCTGGTCTCCCAGCGAATTCAAGATATAGGTATTTGTGTCCACACAAAATGAAGAGCCCATCCGTTTGTTTGTTATGGCCATATAAACCAGGGTCCGGTCTTCTTTTAATTCAATCCGGTCTATCTCAAGGGTAGGATGACTCGAAAAGGAAAAGTTAGGTTTTTCGTATACCTGGGAAAATGATGTTAATGAGGCAAGTATCATCCCCGTGAAGGCAGGGATCAAAACCATCAACTTAAAGTAAAAACGAATAGTTCGTAGCATAGATTCCTATCTGCTAAAATCGTACCAATTAGTTAAAAAAGGCTGCCACGTCAAGTGACAGCCTTCGATAAATAAGTCTATTAAATGATTCTAGTCGCCTGTAGCAAAATGTAAGTTTACTCCAACGGCTACGATAAATACATCCTTATTATAGGTTTCTGCAACGTCGTTGATAACGCCTGTTACGCCTGTGCCTCCCACCTCACGCTTAAAATTCTTCAGACCTTCAGCGTAAATTGTATATGAAGCAGCCAGGTTCACATCAATCAGCGGTGAAAGATGTAATTCCAAACCACCACCAATTGTGTTGGTATTTAAGCTGTAACTCAAATCGGTTTGATAGGCTTCCTGCACACCGGTTGAGGTCATCAGCCATCCTGCGCTCACAGCCATCAGTCCCATATTGAACTGTGCACCCAGTGCAATTTCATATAATCCGCGGTCGAGCAACGCTTCGCGTCCGTCCCAATCGGCCTTCTCGTCGAAATAGTAGTGGAATCCAGCGTTTACCGTAAGTGGTCCCGGATGAACGGATGCACCTACAGAAAGCATGGCCGGGATATCCAGGTGAGTTTTGGCTCCGTCAGGGAACATCGTGACAGGCGCACCTGAGAGGGGATCGAATCCTGTGGTAACATCTGACGTTGTGTTATTGGTAAACTCAAGTGCAGTCTTAAACTCATACTTAACGGCAACATCAAGTATAGGTAAGGGTGAAATGTTTATGCTGACAATCGGAGTGATTCCGGTTGCAGTCTTTTCAGCATCCACCTCCTGGTCCTGAAGTAAACCTGCTGTTGCTGTAGCCTGCTGAGCGGTTGCAGTATAAGCACTGGCAGCACCGTTCATAGCAAGTACAGCCTGGCTGTTTGTTGTTGCTGCAATTTGCGCCGGTGTATATCCAATGAGTCCAAGGGCACCCTGTATGCCCAGATCAGATACTATCATGTCACCAATAACTGGCATTCCATCTATAGCTGTTTGTAAACCAGTTGCAGCGGTAGTCAGGCTTGCTGCACCGGCAGTAGCCTGGGTAGCAGCACCTGTAAAAACAGTTGAAGCTGGCATCCATGTACCACCCATATTTAATTCAATGTCTTTAAGGTATCCGGTATAGGTTTCTTTTGCCGTGACCAGTCTTCCTCCAACAGCAACTGATATCATGTCGTTGATCTTGTAAGAAAGGTTGGCCTGATACCCAAAGAATACAGATGATCCTTCGAAATTTACACCCATCCTGTAGCCCTGTGCACCCTGAGCAGCCAGGATCGGAACCAGGTCAGACGGACCATATTCGAATGATGGCACGCCATCTTCATAAGCTGCACTACCACCACCACCGATGGGATTAAAACCAGCCGAAATGGCAAATTTTCCAAATTTAAAGGCAGCATAAACAGCCGGGAACAACGGAGCTGAAATCTTGGCTTCGTAATCCCTCGGAGTACCTGTTAACATGGGATAATCAGTGCCAATCATTCTTGTCTGCCAGATAGATTGATTATTTAATGAAATGTGAAGTCCGTTGGAAATCTTAGTTAATCCGGCAGGATTATAGTAAACGGCATCAATTTCAGTGGTCGCATCGCGACACTGCATCCTGGTGTACATTGCACTGTGGTTGGTATTGGTGACAATACCACCGGCCCATACTGGCAGAAACAGGACCGCCGCAGCAATGAGAGCATAAAATCTTTTCATGGTTTGATTAAGTTTAGTTTAGACGAAACTAAGTTAGGTATATTTACGAAAAAACAAAACAGTGAGTCGTGAGTTGTGAGTCGTGAGTCGAGGGAGTTAGATTTGGGGGAAGGGTGTGATCTACTTTTAAAGGATAATCACGAAGCCACATCCCACACCCACACCAACGATGAATGATGAACGATGAACGATGAACTAGAGATCAAGGAACCTGGGATCATCGGGATTGGCCAGGATAACATCATAGCTTTTGTCGATAATGAGATCGGCACTCTGTTTCAGGGCCAGAACATTCTGGTGTTCCTGCTCCAGCACTTTCATGCGCCATTCATCCTGGGTCTCTTTCATGCGGGCCAGTTGCATCATCTTGGTTTCATGATAGGTGAGGTCGATAAATACCCTGATGTCTATCCCCTTTGTTTTTATCGCATAAAGGCCATCCACCACCAGGAAATCGATCTTTTTAAAATCGGTGATCAATTTATCCACCTGGTCCGGAATGATATCAATACAGGGCATCATTGCTTCCCTGTCCTCCTTAAATTCTTTAATGTTCCGGTGGATCAGGCTCCAGTCATATTCGCTGGTACCAACACTTTTCAGACCATGGGTCCTTCTCCATTCGTTTCTTAGCAGCGGTGGAACCTTATAGTAATTATCCGTATGTATTACCTTAACACGGATGTTCTCTTCTTTAAGAAACTTTGCCAGTGAATGAGATAATTCCGATTTTCCTGCACCTGATTCTCCTGAGAGGGCGACGATATACTTATACCCTTTTTTCTTCTTACTCAAGGCGTGCAGGGCATATCTCTTGATCTCCTTTGCGGCTAATTTATGGACCTCCTGTATGAGTAAGACATCGCCTAACATAACACTCAATTTTCCTGATTATATAATTCCGGATTAATATTTAAATTCATTCCAGATCCCACTCTTAATATATCTCTCAGAATCAATTACAACAACCCTAACCGGCTCATTATCATGACTCTTCACCTTCATTCGAATGGTTTCTGAAGTGATTTCAAAGATGTAATAATTTTTCCGAAATGCAAAATTGAATTTAATATTCTTCCACAATTCAGGAAGATCGGGAGCAATAACCAGGTGTTCTTTACGAAAATCCAATCCTGCCAGAGAATTCAGGGCAAATAAAACGGTTGCCCCCATCACACCGGCATGTATACCTTCAGCCGTTGTACCTCCCTGGATATCAACATAGTCGCTGCTTAATGCTTCCATATACATTGTCCAGCCCAGCTCTTTCTTTTTAAGCTGATTGGCCAGACAGGCATGTACGATACGGCTCAGGGTAGATCCATGTGAAGTCCGCTTAATGTAATAGTCAAAATTCTTTTCCAGTAAATCCGCAGGCACCTGGTACCCCAATTGTTCGATGATCCCTTTCACCTCGTACTGATCGAGGTTATAGAAGGTCATCAGCGTATCGGCCTGTTTGGCGACTTTATATTTGTCGGGCGATTTGCCTTCTGCTTTCAGGATACGGTCCATCCTGTGAATATTCCCATATTTTTCCCTGTATTCATCCCAATCAAGTTCCAACAGTTCAAAATAACCATCAAACTGTGAAATAACACCTTCGTCATTAATGACAAGCTTAAGCGCATGTCTTATCTTATCCCACTCTTCCAATTCTTCCCGGGTAAAACCAATCGTTTTCCTGATATCAGACAATCCATCCTGATCCAGGTGGTCAACAAGGTATTGTGCTTTCTCCAGCATCCAGCTTACCATGATATTAGTGTAGGCATTATCGATTAATCCTCCTTCGTCCGATCCGGGCACATGCTCATGAAACTCATCCGGTCCCATAACCTGACCAATGGAATATTTACCCGTCTTATTATCCAGCTTACATTTACTCACCCAGAACCTGCAGATCTCAAAATACAATTCAGCACCATGCTTCAACATAAAGGACTCATCCTGGGTTATCCAGTAGTACATCCAGATGTTACAGGCAATGGCAATATTCACATGCCGCTGGAGAGAGCTGTAATCTTCACCCCATTCACCTGAGATTGGATTGAGGTGAATGACCTGGGTTTCTTCCCGGCCGTCACTGCCGCTCTGCCACGGGAACATAGCTCCTTTGTAGCCAAAAGATGCAGCATACTCCCGGGCCTTATCGATGCGTCTGCAACGATAGATCAGGGAGGCTTTGGAAACTTCAGGCAGGTGAATATGATAAAATGGAAGTATGTATAGTTCATCCCAGAATATATGCCCCCGGTATGCTTCCCCGTGCAAACCACGCGCAGCAATGGCTGCATCGAGATGATCGTAATGAGGAGATGCGGTTACAAGGAGATGATAGATATGCAGCCTGATTAGTTTCTGGGCGAACCGGTCACCCACCACCGAAATATCCATTTCATTCCAAAGTTCGTTCCACCTGCCGGCACTTTTCAGAAGGATTTTATCGAAAGATCCGGCACCGGCACATTTTCGCTGCACAAAACCGACCAGGTCATCCCGCAAAGTTTCCCTCGAAGTGGTAATGCAGACGATCTTTTCCAGGCGCAATGTCTGTCCTTTTTGAATATTAGCCTCATACTCTGATTCAATATAGCCGGCTTTCTGATGATGGATCCATTCACCGGCCAATTCCTGGTCGTTCAGAAAAACTTTCAACCCGGCTGCTTCACAGATATCGATCCCCGATTGACTGGTAACCACATGGACATACTGAATATTTCCTTCACCGCCCTGGCTCACCGGTTCCAGGTGGTGCTGATCCAGCTGACGGTAACGCACCACCCCATCATTAATAATGGCACCGTCGATCGCCGAACGTATCGTCAGTAGTCCGGAAAAATTAACAGGGGTAACTGAATATTCGATACCCGCCATGTGGGGATCATCCATACTGGCCATGCGCCTGGATTCAATCCGGAATTCCCTGCCCTTGCTATCGGCTACGATGATTGTCCTTACCAGACAACCATTACCGAACGACAACCTCCGGTCGATATGTAAAATAATCCATCGATTCGGATCAAACCATGGGCCATCCTCAACTTTAAAAGTTACCGGCAACCAGTTAGGACAATTCACATAATCTTCGTTTTCAATATCCCTGCCTGCCACTATGGAGATCCTCCTGTTGTAAAGGCATGTAATGTATGTACCGGGATAATTGCTTTCACCGGCTGAACATTCTTCCATAGCCCCACGCGTTCCGAAATATCCATTACCGACAGCCAGCAGTGCTTCTCTCGATTTCTCTTTCTCCGGATCATAATCCGGATACTGAACCGACCATTTTTCTTTCTCCAGTCCATTTGCAAACCATTCCCGGACGGTTTCAATTCCTCCCAGTTCTGATATGTCCTCAACGACAATATCTGCACCATTCTTCTTTAATTCCAAGCTGTTTCCTTCTCGTGCTATACCCAGGGTCAGCCCGAAATTCCCATTCCTGCCTGCCTGCACTCCACTCACTGCATCTTCTACAATAACAGTGAGTTCGTATTCCACACCCAGGTTATCGCAGGCCACGGTAAATATATCCGGTTCAGGTTTGCCCTTTAATCCAAGCTCTGCAGAAACCACACCATCCACCCTTGTTTCAAACAGGTCGGGTATACCTGCCCGTTCGAGTATCGGCATGCAATTTTTACTGGATGAGGCTACGCCAATACGGACCCCGGCCTTTTTCAAATCCCGGATAAAATCGACTGATGACTGGTAAACCTGCACCCCGTCCCTCTCCAGGATCTGGTTGAAAAACTCATTCTTCTTATTACCCAGTCCGCAAACCGTTTCCTGCCCAGGTCCGTCAGAAGGATCACCAAACGGGATATCGATGTTACGTGATTCCAGAAACGATGCCACCCCCTTGTACCTTGGTTTGCCATCTACGTAGGGCAGGTAATCATCAGTGTGGTTAAATTCTTTAAAGGGTTTCCCAAATCTTTTTTCACGCTGTTTCAGGTAATCGTTAAACATCTCCCGCCATGCGGTGGAATGAACCAACGCAGTAGTTGTGATCACACCATCGAGGTCAAATATTACAGCCTGGAAATTGATTTTGTCCATAAACTTGCCTATTTTATAAGAAATTTATTTCTGAACTTTGCATGATACCTGGTTCAGTATTTCGATCGAAGCTCCTCGCCCCGCGTGTCCCGATTGCTCGGGGAGTACTCAGGGTGAATGCGCTCGCAGGATTCAAAGTTATCAATTAAAAACTTTATGGGTAAATTAATATTTGTCTCTTATGAACTGCCGGTGATCATCGCCCGGGATGAAAAGAATAAATGGCAACTGGTCAATAAGGAATATGGATTTTCCGGCAGGGTGGAAATAGTTTACAAGGAAAGCAGCAGCATCTGGATCGGATCACCCGGACTTACCAAAGGGGAAATATCCAAAGATGAACGCAATAATTTTTCAGAGAAGCTGAACAAAAAAAAATACTATCCACTTTTTCTTAAACGCAGAGAAACGGAAAAGTTCCTGGAAGGATTCAGCAACCGTACCATCTGGCCTCTCTTCCATTATTTTACCCAGAATGCAATTTACTCAGAAGAATACTGGAAAAGTTATATTCATATTAACCAGCAATTCGCAGACATTGTAATCGACCATCTGGAAGATGGAGATAAGATATGGATCCACGACTATCAGATGATGTTGTTGCCCAGGCTTATCAGGGAAAAAAATCCCAATGTATCCATTGGTTTCTTTCTGCACATCACCTTCCCCTCCTTTGAGATTTTCAGGTTGCTGCCCTGGCGGACTGAAATCCTTGAAGGCTTGCTTGGTGCTGATTTAATCGGTTTCCACACGTACGATTATGAACGGCACTTCATGAGTTGTGTCAGGCGCCTGCTCGGGTATGAAACCGTACTGAACCGGATCCACCTTGAAGACCGGATCGTGAAGGTGGATTTTTATCCGCTGGGTATCGACTATGATAAAATCACGCAATTCGCAAAAGATCTGAAGCAGCAAAAAGAAAGTACTCTCGTTCAGAAGGGATTGTTTGATCAGAACCTGACAGGTAAAGGGAAAAAACTAATCCTGTCGATCGACCGGCTGGATTACACAAAAGGGATCCCGCTTCGTTTGAAAGCATTTGAGATCTTTCTGGAAAAATACCCTGAATATCACGGGATGGTCAACCTGCTTCTCTTCGTTATGCCGTCGCGTGAATCGGTGGAACATTACAAAATTCTTAAGCGCGAACTTGACGAATATGTGGGAAGAATTAATTCCCGTTGCGGAAACATAAGCTGGATGCCCATACGATACTTTTACCGGCAGCTGCCCTTTGAAGAGGTTGCCGAGTTATGCACATTATGTGATATCGCATTGATCACCCCCATCCGGGATGGCATGAACCTTATCGCAAAAGAATTTGTCGCATCCAAAATCGATAAAAAGGGTGTACTGATCCTGAGTGAAATGGCTGGTGCAGCAAAGGAAATGAGCGAGGCCATCATTGTGAATCCTAATAACCAGATTGAAATGGCCGAAGCAATTAAGGAGGCCATAGAAATGGACGAAGAGGAGCAAGTGCTGAGGATGGATCTGCTGCAGAAAAGATTGCAGCGGTATAATATGTTGAAATGGACGACAGATTTCATCGAGAGCCTTGAAAAGGTAAAGCAAATCCAGCAAATAAAACTGGCCAGGAAGATCACTGCCAACCTTGCAGGTCAGATCACAAAGAAATATTCTGCTGCCTCGTCCCGAATTATTTTCCTCGACTATGACGGTACCCTGATGGGATTCGACAAAGATCCTCAAAAGGTAAAACCAGATGATGAATTAACCGGAATACTGAAAAAACTTACGTCCGATCCTTCAAACCATGTAGTTATCATCAGCGGGCGCGACAAAGAGACTTTGGGGAAATGGTTTCCGCCACCCTGGAAGATTAGCTTTGTTGCCGAGCATGGTGTGTGGTCGAAAACACCCGGCAGCAAGTGGTCGATGATGGAGCAGATCGATAAAAACTGGATGGAGATCATTGAACCTATCCTGGAATTTTATGTCGACCGTACCCCGCGTTCCTTTATTGAGCGGAAAAACTATTCACTTGTATGGCACTACAGGAATGCCGACCCGGATCTTGGTGAGATACGATCGTGGGAACTGAAGGATGAGTTAAAAGAGCTGGTGGGCAACCATAATCTCGAGATTATGGATGGTGACAAGGTTATTGAAATAAAGAATTCGGGTATTAACAAGGGACGGGGTGCATTGCAAAGAATGGGCGACGATACCTATGATTTTATTTTCGCCGTTGGAGATGACTGGACCGATGAATACACCTTCGGAGCCCTTCCTGAGGAGGCTGTTACAATTAAGGTAGGCACAAAGACCACCAGGGCAGATTACTATGTTGAATCTGTTGAAGATGTGAGACAAATCCTTGCAGGATTTGTCAGTGAACGGTGAACCGAGTGTGTGGGTGTTGGGCAGGTTATAAATAGTAAATCCATGGTTGCTTCAGGATAGATGGCCTTTAAAAAAGATATACAGTATTATAAGTTTTGCCTGTACGGCTTCCTGAAGAACCAGCGGTTCTTTGAGCCCTTCTTTATTTTGTACCTGCTTGATAAAGGATTTGGTTTCCTGGAGATCGGGACCATTTATACCATCAGGGAGATTACCCGGAATATTTTCGAAGTACCCGCAGGATTTGGAGCAGATGCACTGGGCCGGAAAAAGACCATGATGGCCTCATTTGGCCTGTACATCATTTCCTTCCTGGTTTACTGGCAGGCGAATACCTACGTTGTTCTGATCGTGGCCACGCTCTTTTTTGCCCTGGCAGATGCATTTCGGACAGGCACACATAAAGCCATGATTTTTGACTATTTGCAGAGGATGGGGTGGAGTGACCAGAAGGTCCATTACTACGGACATACACGGTCGTGGTCGCAGCTGGGTTCGGCAGTATCTTCTTTGATTGCCGCTTCAATTATCTTTATATCAGGCACTTACGAATTAGTATTCCTGTTTTCAGGTATTCCTTATTTTCTCGGATTTTTCCTTATCCTTTCTTATCCGGGTTACCTTGATGGTAAAAATCAGCAGTTTGGTATATCAGGGATTAGAACCAGATTTAAAAAGGTTTGGAAAGAATTTGCCCTTTCCTTGCGCCAGCCGGAAATCCTTAAAGCGGTCGCTAATGTCTCTTCATTCAGCGGATACTACCAGGCGGTGAAGGATTACCTGCAGCCCATCATTGTCTCATTGACCATCACCCTGCCATTTCTTACCTCCTACAGGGAGGAGCAACGATCGGCCATATTTGTGGGCGTCATATATTTTCTCATCTACCTGCTCACCTCGGCGGCATCGAGAAATGCCGGAAAGTTTGCTGACAGGTTTCGTCATCTGTCCACTCCGCTTAACCTGACACTGGTTTTGGGAATCCTGGTTGGAGCTGTTTCAGGTCTCCTCTATCATTTTGAATTTATCCTGGTTTCGGTAATTTTATTCATCATGGTATATCTCCTGGAAAATCTGAGAATGCCTGTCGGGGTAAGTTATATCGGAGAAAACCTTAACGAGGATATTCTGGCCACCGCATTGTCTGTAGAATCACAGGGCAAAACCATTTTTTCAGCGGCGCTGGCATTTCTGCTGGGACTGTTTGCCGAAAAGTTCGGGGTAGGAACAGGATTAGTGATTGTATCAGGGATCCTTCTTGTTCCGGTTCCGTTTATCCTGTTGCGCTATCGGTGATCTGTGATCCGGGGGTGTGAGAATTGGGTTTATGTTCAGGAACTTCTGAATTCTGACTTCTGCCTTCTGTTTTCTGCCTTCTGTTTTCTGCCTTCTGCTTTTACAAAAAGCTCCACAATCTATCGTGTGAGCGTTCGTCGTCCCATTCCGGTGTGGGATCAAAATAACCACCGGAAGAAATGTTTGCCCTGACGGCCTCCTCATTGAGTTCAATACCTAAGCCAGGCTTGTCAGGCACCGGAATATATCCGTCGGGTTGAACTATTGGTTTTGGTACACCATCCACCAGTGTATCGTACCATTCATCATCCACATTGTGATGTTCAAGGACCAGGAAGTTTTCACTGGCTGCAGCACAATGGATATTCGCAAAAAGGGTTACAGGATTACCTGCCATATGCATTGCCATCGAGATCCCGTGTTCCATTGCCAGGTCACCTATTTTCTTCGTTTCAAGCAGGCCACCCGAGGTAGCCAGATCGGGATGACAAATAGAAATAGCTTGTGCCTCAAACAGTTTATTAAATTCTTCCTTCAGGTAGATATCTTCTCCGGTCAGTATGGGTGTGGTACATGAATTTTTTAACCTGACATACTGATCGGTATAGTACCAGGGAACCATGTCTTCCAGCCAGGCCAGGTTATATTTATCCAGCCTACGGGCAAGTTTTATTCCATCCTCGATTCCAAAATGTCCATAATGATCTGTAGCCAGTGGGATCTCCCAACCAACGATATCACGCACACCCTTTACATATTCTTCGAAAATATCCAGACCTTTTTCGGTTACACGTATTCCGGTAAAGGGATGTTCAAGGTATCCCGAAACACCCTGAGACCATTGCCCGAAAGGATCAATTTCCCCTTTAGGCCACGAAAGTGTACCCTCAATCCCTTCTAACAAGCTAATGGGAAGATCCATTTTCAGATAGGTAAATCCCCTGTCCATACGCTCTTTTAACCGCCGGCCCTGTATTCCCGGTTCTTTCGAAAATGGAGTATCTGAGTAAACCCGGATCTTATCCCTGAACTTGCCCCCCAGCATTTGCCAGCATGGCACTCCCCAGGCTTTTCCGGCCAGGTCCCAGCATGCCATCTCCACTGCACACACGCCCCCTGCCTGCCGGGCATGATGACCAAATTGCTTGATCTCGCGGAAAATTTTATCCACGTTGCATGGATTCATTCCTATAATCCGGTTTTTGAGCATAAGGGCATAGGTCTTGCTGGCTCCATCCCGGACTTCACCATAACCAACAATCCCCTGGTTGGTATCGAGCCTGATTATATGACGGTGGTGTACGGTCACCGTCCGCATATCCGTGATTTTTAATTCGGATGGCCCGGAAAAGGTATTTACATTCCGGGGAATAGCTTCCAGGTCTTTTTGGGTCAGGAATCCACCAAAACCAACTGCTGCTGTAGCAGCTGTTGACCTGCGAAAAAACTGGCGACGGGATAAATTGGATTTCATGGATTTGATGTTTAATTCTTGACTCAGCAGTTAAAATTAAAATAATTTCCTGAACCCAGCAGGAAGAAAGTCTACAAGTCTACAAGTCTACAAGTCTACAAGTCTACAAGTCGGCAGTCGGCAAGGCCCTCGACTTACTCATATCTCAACGCGTCGGCAGGATTTGCGTTTCCGGCCTTGATGCTCTGGAAGCTGATTGTAAAAAGTGCAATAAGGTAGGCAATCAATGCAGTAAGAAAGAATATCCAGATGGGGAAATCTATTTTATAGGCATACATCTGCATGTATTTCTTCATGAGGATATACGCCACCGGCCATGCGAGCGCATTAGCGATGAGGACCCAGATGGTAAACTTACCTGTCAACAGGATAACAATTCGTGAAACGGTTGATCCGTAAACTTTTCTTACACCGATCTCTTTGGTCCGTTGCTCGGTATTATAAAGGGCCAGTCCAAATAAACCCATGCAGGCAATTATAATGGCCAGCATAGCAATATATAAAAGCATGGTACTCATCCGCTTTTCTCCCCGGTACATATTATCAAATACCTCGTCAAGAAACTGATATTCAAATGGTTCACTCGAATCAATGCGTTGCCATACAGCTTCAATATCCTGCATTAATGCAGAAACATTATCTGTCCTGTACCTGACAAGCAGATGGTCATACCCCATATACGGATTCATATGAAAAATCAGGGGACCAATCTCCTGGTGCAGGGAGGCAAAATGAAAATCTTTTACAACGCCGATAACCTGGTGAGGCCCATTTCTTTCAATTCTTTTGCCTACCGGATCATCCCAGTTCAGTTTACGCTGAAGTGCCTCATTGATCATATACGATTCTTTGTCGGTAGCGAATTCAGGTGAAAATGCCCTGCCACTCAAGATTTGCAACCCCATGGTTGTTATATAATCGTAATCCACATCCACTGCATTAAACATGAAAGGCTGGTCGAATCCTTCCGGAATATAACCATTGCTGGTGAAACCACTGCCCGGCACTTCTGAGGTAGCTGCAGAACCTATAATTCCCGGGATATTTTTTAGTTCCTCCTTAAGCAGTTTATAATTACCCTTGAAATCATCACTTGAGAAATTCAGCATCAGAATATTCTCCTTCTGATATCCCACATCCATTGCCCTGATATATCCAAGTTGTGAATAGATAACCAGGGTAGAAATGATCAGGATGATTGATATGGCAAATTGTATCAGTACCAGGACATTCCGGAACCCCGAGCCGCCTCTTCCCGAATGAATACCTTTCAAAACCGTGGCTGGCTTAAAGGAGGAAACATAGAAAGAGGGATAGCTTCCTGCGATAATACCAACAAGTATAACAAAAAAGATGACACCAATGATCAGGTCAATGTTCTCAAGCTGGTAAAACGTGAGATCCCTGCTCACCATCCAGCTGAATACCGGCAATAATATCTCAATAAGGATCAAAGATATGACCAGTCCGATCAGGCTCATGATAATTGCTTCTCCAAGAAACTGACTTGCGATTTTGCTTTGACCAGCTCCAAGTACTTTTCGTAAACCCACTTCCCTGGCTCGCCGGGTGGATTTGGCCGTGGTCAGGTTCATAAAATTAATGCAAGCAATAAACAGGATAAAAAGGGCAACTGCTGAAAATATATATATGTTTGACATGGAACCCACCGGACCTATCTCCCCCCCATAACCCGACCTTAAATGTATATCTGTGATGGGCTGCAACTGCGCCTGAATGGAACTGCCAAATTGATCATAGAGGTAATTAATCTTCTCGTACATAAAATCCGGCAGTTTTGCCTCCAGATCCGCCTTTTGATATCCGGGTGTAAGCTCCACATAATGATAATATTGCATTCCACCGTTCCAGTGCATATACAACCTTGGATCCTGGTATAAACTGCTGAATGATATAAGCGATGTGAATTGCAGATGTGAATGAACAGGTGTAGTTTCCACAATCCCTGTGATGGTCAGGTCATCCCTGTTGTTCCAGCGAATGGTTTTACCGACCGGATTCTCATCCCCGAAGATTTCACTGGCTGTCTCATCATTGATCACAATGGAATATGGTGCAGTCAGCACCGTCAGCGGATCGCCCTGGATGAGCCTGAATGAGAACATCTCGAAGAACGATGAATCGGCATACAAAACATTTGCAGATTTGTAATTGCGGTCCTCCACGCTGAAAAATCCACTCCTGTAAGTACTTGTACGGGTCGAACGGATCACTTCCGGAAATTCGATAACCATATCCGGACCAACCGGTGCGGTCATTTGAGGTGATACTGTTCTTGAATCCTGATCGGAAAACTCGAATACCATCCGGTACAGATCATCCTTTTTGTGATGGAACTTATCATAGCTGATCTCATGCTTAATAAAGATCATGATAAGCAGGCTGCAGGTGATCCCTATTGAAAGACCGAACACGTTGATCAGGGCATACACCGGGCTTTGGACCAGATTCCGGATGGCTGTTTTAAGGTAGTTACGAAACATGATTAAAAAGGATTCAAGGATCCAGGGATCCAAGGGGCCAGGTGATCTGCTATAATATTTTCTTAATATTTTCAGTCACAATGTGTCCGTCGAACAGCTGCACAATGCGATGCGCCTTCTCAGCATCGGAAGGTGAGTGAGTCACTATAATAATGGTAGTTCCCTCTTTGTTCAGCTCGGTCAGCAGGTTCATGACTTCCTCCCCGTTGGCACTGTCGAGGTTACCGGTAGGCTCGTCGGCCAGTATCAGTTTGGGATTGGTAACAACTGCGCGGGAAATGGCCACCCTTTGCTGCTGTCCCCCTGAAAGCTGCTGAGGGAAATGCTTTTTACGATGCGATATCTTCATCCGGTCGAGCACATCTCCAACTTTCTTTTTTCTTTCAGCGCTGGAAACATTCATATACAAAAGCGGCAATTCAACATTTTCATAGACGGTTAATTCATCGATCAGGTTGAAACTCTGAAACACAAATCCAATGTTTCCCTTTCTCAGATTGGTCCGTTGTCTTTCTTTGAATTTTGATACTTCAATACCGTCAAATAACAATTCACCATCCGTGGGATTATCGAGCAGGCCGATAATATTCAGCAAAGTGGATTTTCCACAGCCGGATGGTCCCATTATCGCAACGAATTCGCCACTTTGTACTTCCAGATTAACTTTATTCAA